>NZ_JBEYUS010000029.1:0-72607 GCF_040643635.1 Saccharopolyspora sp. NPDC047091 | reverse complement strand
TGTTAAGCACGCCGCCAGCGTTCGTCCTGAGCCAGGATCAAACTCTCCAACAATGTCTTAGAGTAAATCCTGCCCCGAAAAAAACGAGGCACCCCAGCAATCCCAAAAGAAAGCCGAGGCATGTAATTCATCAAGATGAGTTTACCACTCACCATCATCGGCACGCTGTTGAGTTCTCAAAGAACACACCCACACCATCACCCACAACCCCAATTTCAGGGCCGCGAACTCCGGGGAGTCACTCTTTCGTCTTCCGTTCTTGCGATGTTTCAAACTCTAGCAGGCCCGATTTCCGGCCGTTTCAAGGGGGTCGGTTTAGCGTTTCCGCGGTGACTCGCACCCGCCCAGCCAAGTTTCGGCCTGCTTTTAGAGTTTTCCACTTTCGGTTCCACCCACTCTACCAACACCAGTTGGGAGCTTGGTTCGTGGCCCCGCTGTCGCGCCCGGCCCGTTTGTTTTCGGCCCGTTCCGCGCTGACTTGGAATAAGTTACGCGTTGGCCGACTCAAAGTCAAGTCAGCCCGCAGTAGGACCGGAACGAGGTAAACCCGCAGGTCACCTGCCGTTTCCGGCCCTACGAACAGGCTAGTACAGCACCTTGATCCCCGCAGTGTGACGCTTGCCACGTCGAATGACGGCCCAGCGGCCGTGCAGCAGGTCGTCCTTGGACGGAGACCACGTCTCATCTGCGATTTTGGTGTTGTTGACGTAGGCGCCGCCCTCGTTGACGGTGCGGCGGGCGGCTCCACGGCCCTGGGCGAGACCCGCCTCGACCAGCAGGTCGACGATGGTGGGCTCGTCCGACAGGCGCACTTCGCCGGTGGGGACCTCCGCCATCACGGCGTCCAGGGTGGCCTCGTCGAGCTCGGCGAAGTCCCCGCGACCGAACAGCGCCTGGCTGGCGGCGACCACCTGGCGGGTCTGGTCGGCGCCGTGCACCAGGGTCGTGAGCTCCTCGGCAAGCCTGCGCTGCCCGGCGCGCTGCTGCGGGCGTTCGGCCGTGGTGCGCTCCAGCTCCTCGATCTCCTCGCGGTCGAGGAAGGTGAACAGGCGCAGGTACTTGGCGACGTCCGCGTCCGCGGAGTTCACGAAGTACTGGTACCAGGCGTACGGCGAGGTGAGCTCGGGGTCGAGCCACACGTTGCCGCCGCCGGTGGACTTGCCGAACTTCCGGCCCTCCGCGTCGGTGACCAGCGGCAGGGTGAGCGCGTGGGCGGTGGCGTTCTCCTGGCGGCGCAGCAGGTCCACGCCGGCGACGATGTTGCCCCACTGGTCGGAGCCGCCGAGCTGCAAGCGCGTGCCGTAACGGCGGTAGAGCTGCACGAAGTCGTTGGCCTGCAACAGCATGTAGCTGAACTCGGTGTAGGAGAGGCCGTCGCCCTCCAGGCGGCGCTTCACCGTCTCCCGCGCGAGCATCGTGTTGATCGAGAAGTGCTTGCCGACGTCGCGGAGGAACTCGGTCACGGGCAGCTGCGCGGTCCAGTCGGCGTTGTCGGCGACGAGGGCGCCGGTCGCGGACTCGTCGAAGTCGACGAAGCGGGCGAGCTGGCCGCCGATGCGCCCGGTCCACTCGCGGACGGTGTCGACGTCGTGCAGGTTGCGCTCGCCGACGTCCCGCGGGTCGCCGATCAAGCCGGTCGCGCCGCCGGAGAGCACCACCGGGCGGTGCCCGGCGAGCTGGAAGCGGCGCAGCGTCAGCAACGGGATCAGGTGACCGGCGTGCAGGCTGGGTGCGGTGGGGTCGAAGCCCGCGTAGAGAGTGAGCGGCCCGGAATCCAGGTCCGAGCGCAGCGCGTCGAGGTCGGTGGATTGCGCGATCAGGCCGCGCCAGGTCAGCTCGTCAAGGATGTGCTCACTCACGCGGACCAGTCTGTCGCATCCGCGCGAGCGGCTTCATCCCTGGTCCCGGATGCGGCGGCGTCCCCCGCGCCGGTAGGGGCTCACCGCCGGGGAGCCGTCGATCCAGGACCGCCACGGCAGGTCGACCGCGGTGGCGACGCCGACGCGCGGTCCGGTGCGCACGTCGTCCTCGTCGACGGCCGGGCCGTCGAGCAGCCGGATCGGCGAGTCCGGGTCGGTGAGGTCGATGCCGTTGTGCTCGCGGGTGATGCCGAGGACGCCGGCGAGCCGGGCCGGACCGCTGGCGAGCTGGGCGTCCTTGCGCACCGCAGGGCGGCGGCTGCGGGCGAGCTCGGTGCCGTCGAGGACCTCGGCCGCGCGCAGCAGCACCGCGCCGGGCTCACCGTCCTCGGTGCAGACGACGTTGATGCAGAAGTGCATGCCGTAGACGAAGTAGACGTAGAGGTGCCCGGCGGGCCCGAACATCACCGCGTTGCGCTGCGTCTTGCCGCGGTAGCAGTGCGAGGCCGGGTCGTCGCCGCCGCGGTACGCCTCGACTTCGACGAGCCGCACCCGCACGTCGCCCTCCGGGTGGCTGGACCGCAGCTCGCAGCCGAGCAGGCGGCGAGCCACCCGGAGGGGGTCGTGGGCGAGTTCCGCTCGCGTCAGCTGGTGGCTCACGAGCGGAACAGTACCGATCGAACGCGAACGGGCCTCACGCCGCCAGCCAGGCGCGATGGGACTCGATCGCGGCGAACACGCGGTCCCGCTGCTCGCGCACCCGGTCCGGAGCGGTGCCGCCGTGGGAGTCGCGGGAGGCGATGGAGCCGGGGACGGTCAGCACGTCGCGCACCTGCGGGGTGAGCGCGGGGTGCGCGGCGGTGAGCTCCTCGTCGGTGAGCTCGTCGAGCCCGATGCCGCGGGCCTCGGCGGTGCGCACGCACTCCCCCGACGCCTCGTGCGCGACGCGGAACGGCACGCCCTGGCGGACCAGCCACTCGGCGATGTCGGTGGCGAGGGTGAACCCGGCGGGGGCGAGTTCGGCGAGCCGCTCGGTGTGGAAGGTGAGCGTGCCGAGCATCCCGGCCATCGCGGGCAGCAGCAGGTCGAGCTGTTCGACGGAGTCGAAGACCGGCTCCTTGTCCTCCTGCAGGTCCCGGTTGTAGGCCAGCGGCTGCGCCTTCAGTGTCGCGAGCAGCCCGGTGAGGTTGCCGATGAGCCGCCCGGACTTGCCGCGGGCCAGTTCGGCGACGTCGGGGTTCTTCTTCTGCGGCATGATCGAGCTGCCGGTGGCCCAGGCGTCGTCGAGGGTGACGTAGCCGAACTCGGCGGTGTTCCAGATGATCACCTCTTCGGCGACCCGGGACAGGTTCACCGCGAGCATGGCCAGGCAGAACGCCGATTCGGCCGCGAAGTCGCGGGAGGCGGTGCCGTCGATGGAGTTGTCCACCGCGCCGTCGAAGCCGAGCTCGGCGGCCACGGCCTGCGGGTCCAGCCCCAGCGAGGAACCGGCGAGCGCGCCGGAGCCGTACGGGGAGAAGGCGGTGCGCGCGTCCCAGTCCCGCAGCCTGCTGACGTCGCGCAGCAGCGCCTGGCAGTGCGCGAGCAGGTGGTGGCCGAGCAGCACCGGCTGCGCGTGCTGCAGGTGGGTGCGGCCGGGCAGCACCGCGTCCGGGTGCGCCGCGGCCTGCCCGGCGAGCGCGTCGACGACGTCGAGCACACCTGCGGTGACGCGGCGGGTGGCGTCCCGCAGCCACATCCGGAACAGGGTGGCGACCTGGTCGTTGCGGGAGCGGCCGGCGCGCAGCTTGCCGCCGAGGTCGGCGCCGACGCGTTCAAGCAGCCCGCGTTCGAGGGCGGTGTGCACGTCCTCGTCGTCGATCACGGGCTGGAACGCGCCGGATTCGACGTCGGCGGCGAGCACGTCGAGGCCCTGGTGCATCCGCTCGAGCTCGTCGGCGGTGAGCAGCCCGGCCGCGTGCAGCACGCGGGCGTGCGCGCGGGAACCGGCGATGTCGTAGGGGGCCAGCCGCCAGTCGAAGTGGGTGGAGAGGCTCAGCGCGGCCATCGCTTCGGCGGGGCCGGAGGCGAAGCGGCCGCCCCACAGCTTGGTGGGCTCGCTGCCTTGCTGGGTCACGGTGGGTCCTTATCGGGATTCGTTCGGATGGTGCGGGTTCGGTCGGTCATCGTCCTCGCCGCCGGTGAGGTGCGCGTCGCCCGGTTCCCCGTCCTCGGGCCGGGCCGCCCGCTCGCCGGAGGCCATGTTGGTGAACCGTTCGGCGAGGTCGAGGCCGGTGAGCGGTTCGCGGGCGACGACCATGACGGTGTCGTCGCCCGCGATGGAGCCGACGGCTTCGAGCAGGGCGGCGCGGTCGATGGCGCTGGCCAGGAACTGGGCGGCGCCGGGCGGGGTGCGCAGCACGGTGAGGTTGCCGGAGCCGTCGGCGGAGACGAGCAGTTCCGCCAGCAGCCGGCTGAGCCGGGTGGTGCCGCCCTGCACGCCGCGGACGGGGCTGCCGTCCTCGGGGATGACGTAGACGGCGGCTCCCCCGTCGGGTCCGCGCAGCTTCACCGCGCCCAGTTCGTCGAGGTCGCGGGACAGCGTGGCCTGGGTGACGTCGATGCCGTCCCCGGCGAGAAGCCGCGCGAGCTCGGTCTGGCTGCGGATGCCCATCGCCGAGACGAGCTCGACGATGCGGGCCTGCCGGGCCGCCCGGGTGCTCATGACCGCTGCACCAGCCAGGCGAGCAGGGCCTTCTGCGCGTGCAGCCGGTTCTCCGCCTCGTCGAACACGGCGCTGGCCGGTCCGTCGAGCACGTCGTCGGTGACCTCCCAACCGCGGTGCGCGGGCAGGCAGTGCAGCACGGTGGTCTCGACGCCGGTGGCGGCGAGCAGCTCGGCGTTGATCTGGAACGGGCGGAACGGGCTGACCCGGTCCTTGCCGTCGTTCTCCTGGCCCATCGAGGTCCAGGAGTCGGTGACGAGCACGTCGGCGCCGTCGACGGCGGCGCGCGGATCGGTCTCGACGCGCACGGAGCCGCCGGTCTCGGCGGCCCGCTTGTTGGCCGCGTCCAGCACCCACTGCGCGGGGGCGAAGCCGGCGGGAGCGCCGATGCGGACGTGCATGCCCGCGGTGACGCCGCCGACCAGCAGCGAGTGCGCCATGTTGTTGGCGCCGTCGCCGAGGTAGGTGAGGGTGCGGCCGGGCAGCTCGCCGTGGCGTTCCCGCACGGTCTGCAGGTCGGCGAGGACCTGGCAGGGGTGGAACTCGTCGGTGAGCGCGTTGATCACGGGCACGCTCGCCGCGGCCGCCATCGCTTCGATGCGCGGCTGGGCGAAGGTGCGCCAGACGACGGCGTCGACGTAGCGGGACAGCACTCGCGAGGTGTCCTCGATGGTCTCCTCGCGGCCGAGCTGCATCATGCGGCCGTCCACGACGAGCGGCTGGCCGCCGAGCTGGTGGATGCCGACCTCGAAGGACATCCGGGTGCGGGTCGAGTTCTTCTCGAAGATGACCGCGATGGAGCGGCCTTCGAGGGACCGGTCCCCGTTGCGGTCGGCCTTGAACCGAGCGGCGAGGTCGAGGATGTCGGTCTGCTCCTGCGGGCTCAGGTCGTCGTCGCGCAGGAAGTGCCGGAGCGTCACGGGATCACCTCCGTGGCTGTCGTGGTGGGATTCGGGTGTTCGGGCAGGTCAGCCGAGCAGGCCGGGCAGGTCGGCGACGAGCCGCCGGGCCTGGTCGGCGTCGAGCACCAGTGCGGGGCTCAACCGCAGCACGTCGGGCTGCACGGCGTTGATCAGGTAGCCGGCGTCCTGGGCCGCGGCGGCGGTGGCCGCGGCGACGGGCTCGGTGAGCCGGATGCCGAGCAGCAGGCCGAGGCCGCGGACCCCGGCGATCTTCGGGTGGCCGAGCTCGCGGACGCCGTCGGCGATCAGTTCGCCGATGGCCTTGACGTGGTCGAGCAGGCCGTCGGCGGCGATGGTGTCGAGGACGGCGAGCGCGGCGGCGCAGGCGACGGGGTTGCCGCCGAAGGTGGTGCCGTGCTGGCCGGGTTGCAGCAGTTCACCGGCGTCGCCGACGCCGATGCAGGCGCCGAGGGACAGTCCCCCGCCGAGCCCCTTGGCGAGGGTGATCACGTCGGGTTCGATGCCCTCGCGCTGGAACGCGAACCAGTGCCCGGTGCGGCCGATGCCGGTCTGCACCTCGTCGACGACGAGCAGCGCGCCGTGCTTCGCGGTGATCTCGCGGGCGGCCCGCAGGTAGCCCTCGGGCGGGACGACGACGCCGTTCTCGCCCTGCACGGGTTCGACGACGAACGCGGCGGTGGTGTCATCGATGGCGGCTTCGAGCGCGGCGACGTCGCCGTAGGGCACGTATTCGACGCCGGGCGGCAGCGGGACGAACGGTTCCCGCTTGGCGGGCTGGCCGGTGAGGGCGAGCGCGCCCATGGTGCGGCCGTGGAACCCGCCCTCGGTGGAGACGATCTTGAGCCGCCCGGTGCGCCGGGCGATCTTGAACGCGGCTTCGTTGGCCTCGCCGCCGGAGTTGCAGAACAGCACCCGGCCGCGCCCGGCGAACCCGGCGAGCTCTAGCAGCCGTTCGGCGAGTTCCAGGCCGGGTTCGTGGGCGTAGAAGTTGGAGATGTGCCCGAGGGTGCCGATCTGGCGGGTGACGGCGTCGACGACGTTCGGGTGGGCGTGGCCGAGCGCGTTCACGGCGATGCCGCCGACGAAGTCGAGGTAGGTGTTGCCGTCGGCGTCGGTGACCTCGCAGCCGGAGCCGCTGGTGAGGGTGAGCTTCGGGGTGCCGTAGTTGCCCATCATGGACGCCTGCCAGCGCTGGGTCCCGGTGGTGTTGGTGGTCATGCGGGTTCGCCTTCCTGTCCGGGCAGCACCATCGTTCCGACGCCTGCGCTGGTGAACACTTCGAGCAGCACCGAGTGCGCGAGCCTGCCGTCGATGACGTGGGCGCGCGGCACGCCGCCGCGCACGGCGCGCAGGCAGGCCTCCATCTTCGGCACCATCCCGGCGGCGAGGCCGGGCAGCAGCGCTTCGAGCTCGTCGGCGTCGAGGCGGGCGACGAGCGAGGAGCGGTCCGGCCAGTCGGTGTAGAGGCCTTCGACGTCGGTGAGCACCACGAGCTTCTCGGCGCCGAGGGCGACGGCGAGCGCTCCGGCGGCGGTGTCTGCGTTGACGTTGTGCACCACGCCGTCCACGTCGGGGGCCACCGTGGACACGACGGGGATGCGCCCGGCGCTGATCAGGTCGAGCACCGCGTCCGGGTTGACGGCGACGACGTCGCCGACGAGGCCGACGTCGACGGGTTCGCCGTCCACGGTGGCGGTGCGGCGGGCGGCGGTGAACAGCTGCGCGTCCTCGCCGGACATGCCGACGGCGTGCGGCCCGTGCTGGTTGATGAGGCCGACGAGTTCGCGGCCGACCTGCCCGACGAGCACCATCCGCACCACGTCGAGGGTTTCGGGGGTGGTGACGCGCAGCCCGCCGCGGAATTCGCCCGCCATGCCGAGCCGGTCGAGCATGGTGGTGATCTGCGGACCGCCGCCGTGCACGACGACGGGGTGCAGCCCGGCGAGGCGCAGGAACACCATGTCCTGCGCGAACGCGGCCTTGAGCTCGTCGTCGATCATGGCGTTGCCGCCGTACTTGACGACGACGGTGGCGCCGTGGAAGCGCTCCAGCCAGGGCAGTGCTTCGACGAGCACGCTGGCCTTCTCGGCGGCGGTGGCGAGCCGGTCGGCCGGGGTCTGGTCTGCCGGGATCTGGTCGGCGCTCATGAGGAGTACGCGCTGTTCTCTTCGACGTAGTCGTGGGACAGGTCGGTGGACAGGATGGTGGCGGCGTGGTCGCCGAGGTGCAGGTCGACGACGATCTCGATGTCGCGGCCGGTGAGGTCGGCTTCGCCGCGGTCCCGGTTGGGCAGTCCGCCCGCGAACAGCGAGACGCCGTTCGTGATGATCTCGACGCGGCTGACGTCGATCTCGGCTTCGGCACGGCCGAGCGCCATCGCGATCCGGCCCCAGTTCGGGTCGGAGCCGAACAGCGCGGTCTTGACCAGGTTGTCCTCGGCGATGATCCGTCCGATGTGGACGGCGTCGTCCTCGGTGCGGGCGCCGCGCACGGTGATGTCCACGGCCTTGGTGGCGCCTTCGGCGTCGCCCTGCAGCTGGCGGACGAGGTCGGCGCTGAGGGCGGTGAGGACCTCGGTGAGCTCCGCGGCGCTCGGTTCGACGCCGGAGGCGCCGGAGGCCAGCACCAGCACGGTGTCGTTGGTGGAGGTGCCGCCGTCCACGTCGAGCCGGTCGAAGGTGGTGCGGGTGGCGGCGCGCAGCGCGGCGTCCAGCACGTCCGGTTCGACGACGGCGTCGGTGGTGAGCACGCTGAGCATGGTGGCCATGTTGGGCGCGAGCATCCCGGCGCCCTTGGCGAACCCGCCGACGCTGAACCCGTTGCCCGCGGCGGTGGCCTGCTTGGCCTTGCTGTCGGTGGTGAGCACGGCGGTGGCGGCGGCGGTGCCCGCGTCCGCGGTGCCGTCGAGCGCCGCGGCGGCACCGTCCACTCCGGACACCACGGCGGGCATCGGGAGCCGTTCGCCGATCAGCCCGGTGGAGCAGACGGCCACGTCGATGGCGCCGACGCCGAGGACTTCGGCGACCTTCTCGGCGGTGGCGTGGGTGTCCTGGAAGCCTTCGGGACCGGTGCAGGCGTTGGCGCCGCCGGAGTTGAGCACGACGGCGTGCAGGCTGCGTTCCTGCAGCACCTGCTGGGACCACAGCACCGGCGCGGCCTTGACCTTGTTGGTGGTGAAGACCCCGGCGGCGGTGTGCCGCGGGCCGTCGTTGACGACGAGGGCCAGGTCGAGCGCGCCGGTGGGCTTGATCCCGGCGGCCACGCCGGCCGCCCGGAATCCGGCGGGGGCGGTGACGCTCATGCGTTCTCCTCCGTGCTGGTGGTGCTGCCGGGTGCGATGGGGGCTGTGGAGTCGGCGGGGCCCCGGGGGATCACGGGGCGATCCCGGCGAGCGGCAGGCCGGTGGTCTCGGGCAGTCCCTTGGCGAGGTTCATGCACTGCACGGCGCCACCGGCGGTGCCCTTGGTGAGGTTGTCCTCGGCCCCGATGACGACGAGCCGCCGCGCGTCGGCGTCCACCGCGACCTGCAGGTGCACCGTGTTGGCGCCGAGCGTCGCGGAGGTCTGCGGCCAGGAACCCTCGGGCAGCACCTGCACGAACGGCTCGTCGCCGTAGGCGTCCAGGTAGACCTTGCGGGCGGCGGCGGTGTCGAGGTCGCCGCGCAGCGGGGCGCTGCAGGTGGCGAGGATGCCGCGCGGCATCGGCGCGAGCACGGGCGTGAAGGACACCGCGACGGGTTCGCCCGCGACGGCGCTGAGGTTCTGCACCATCTCCGGGGTGTGCCGGTGCGCGCCCGCGACGCCGTACGCGCTGGCCGAGCCCATGACCTCGGCGGACAGCAGGTGCGGTTTGAGCGCGCGGCCCGCGCCGGAGGTGCCGGTGACGGCGACGACCTGCGCTTCGGGCGCGATGAGACCGGCGGCGAAGGCGGGTGCCAGCGCCAGCGAGGCCACCGTGGGGAAGCAGCCCGCGACGGCGATCCGGTTCGCGGTGCGCAGTTCCGCCCGCTTGCCGGGGAGCTCCGGGACGCCGTAGGGCCAGGTGCCGGGGTGGTCGCCGCCGTACCAGCGGGTCCACGCCTCCGGGTCGCCGAGCCGGTGGTCGGCACCGCAGTCGATGACGAGGGTGTCGGCACCGAGTTCGGCGGCGATCGCCGCGGAGTGCCCGTGCGGCAGCGCGAGGAACACGACGTCGTGGCCGGAGAGTTCGGCGACGGTGGTCTCGGTGAGCTCGCGGTCGGCGAGCGGCAGCAGGTTCGGGTGGTGCGCGCCGAGCTTGGTGCCCGCGTTGCCCCCGGCGGTCAACGTTCCGATCTCGACTTCGGGGTGCGCCAGCAGCAGGCGGAGGAGTTCCCCGCCCGCGTAGCCGCTCGCACCCGCCACTGCCACCCGAATCGCCATGCGGATGATTATGCATTGCCATGCAACATCAATCAAGAATGGGGGTGGCCACGTGCGCGGTGGTCGGCGCGACGTCGGCTTCACGCGCGAGGCGGGCTTCCCTGCCGGGCCGGGCCACGACTGGACGGGGCTCGCGACCGGGCCGGGTTTCCGAGCGGGCCTGGTTTCCGATCGGACAGGGCTCCCGAGCGGGCCGGACTCACGCGCGGGCCTGGTTTCCGATCGGACAGGGCTCCCGAGCGGGCCGGACTCACGCGCGGGCCTGGCTTCCGATCGGACAGGGCTCCCGAGCGGGCCGGACTCACGCGCGGGCCTGGTTTCCGATCGGACAGGGCTCCCGAGCGGGCCGGACTCACGCGCGGGCCGGACTCACGAACGAGCCGGGTTCCCGGCCGGGGTACCGCACTCCCGGTGGGCACTTCAGAGCCAGACGAGCCGCACGTCCCCGACGATCTCGAACATCGCGCGGACCCGCTCGGCGGAATCAGCGTCGCCCTTCAGGCCTCCCGGCCCCACGAACACCGCCCCCGGCGGCACCTGGTCCGACGGGCACTCGCCGCTGATGTCCAGGCCCCACGCGCAGACGTCCGCGTCGAGGACTTCACCGTCCTCGCCGGTCAGCTCGTAGACCGCGAACGGGCGCGGGCGGGCGCCCTCGCGGAGGGCGCGGAGGAGTTCGGCTTCGGGGTCGTCGTGCATGGCGGAGTCCTTTCGTAGATCAACCGTCGATGGCGAAACGCTACTGAGCAACTTGCTCGTAAACGATCGCTGAATCCGGTGAACGTGCTTTCCGGGCGAGCAGGCAGGGGGAATCATGATCCGCATGGCACCGGACCCGAAGATGCTCAAGATCCAGCTCGGCATCGAACTGCGCCGCCTGCGCGAAGAAGCCGAGTGCACGGCCGCGGCGGCGGCAGCCGTGGTCGGCGGCACCGCACCGAAGATCAGCAAGATCGAGAGCGGCAAGCAGGGCATCACCACGGCCGAGGTCGAGAAGCTGTCCGCGCTCTACGACGCGCCCGCCAAGCGGCGGAAGTACCTGATCGGCCTCGCAAGCCAACTCCCCCGGCGCAGCCCGCGCCGCACCACCTACCGGGACGCGGTCCCCGACTGGTTCCAGCGATTCCACGCGTTGGAGTACGCGGCTACGGACATGCGGATCTACGAGGTGGAAAGCGTGACCGGGCTGCTACAGACGCACGACTACGCCCGCTCGATGATCCACGCCTGGGAACCTGCCGCAGACCCGAGGATGATCGAACGCCAGGTGCAGACCCGGCTCGATCGCCAATCGGTCCTCACCCGTCGGCACAAACCGCTGAACTTGCAGGTCGTCCTCAGTGAAACCGCGCTTCGCCGCGTTCAAGGCAGCGGGACGATCATGCGTGCCCAGCTGGAGCACCTGGTCGAAACGGCATCCAAGCCGAACGTGGACGTCAGGGTGCTCCCGTTCAGCGTGCCGAACCGGATCTCGGTGGCGTCATCCGCAACTCTGCTTCACCTTGCTGAGCAACAGCTCTCGGCCGTCTACCTCGAAGACGTGCTGGGAGCCACCTACCTTCACGAGCCGACGGAGTTCACGCGCTACAGCATCGTCTTCGAACGGCTGCGGGCGGCTGCGCTGCCGGAGCAGGAGTCGCAAGATTTCATCGCTAAGGTGGCCGCCACGCACGACTAGGCGATCATCGAAAGGGCGATCATGCACCCCGACTTCTCGACAGCAATCTGGCGCACATCGAGCCGCAGCAGCTCCAGCGGTGGCCAGTGCGTCGAGATCGCGTTCGTGCCCGCCACCGCCGACTGGCGAAAGGCCAGTCGCAGCCAGGGAAACGGCGGCGCCTGCGTGGAGATCGCCGTGCAGCCGTCCGTCGTCGGCATCCGGGACTCCAAGGACGCGGCGGGCCCGGTGCTCGCGGTGAGCCGGGACGCGTTCGGCGCCTTCCTGCGCGCGATCGGTTCCGGGCGGGTGTGACCCGGCGCGGAGATCGCCCGGAATCCGGCATCCCCACCACCTCGCGCTGTTAGTGTCCTGCCCCGCGAGGAGGGGTGCATG
The DNA here is from genome assembly GCF_040643635.1 of Saccharopolyspora sp. NPDC047091. Taxonomy (NCBI): domain Bacteria; kingdom Bacillati; phylum Actinomycetota; class Actinomycetes; order Pseudonocardiales; family Pseudonocardiaceae; genus Saccharopolyspora; species Saccharopolyspora sp. NPDC047091. The sequence goes on along the minus strand of NZ_JBEYUS010000029.1, from coordinate 60,668 downwards.
GGCTACGAGGTCGTCACGAAGGCGCTGGAGGACGCGGCGAAAGCCGCCCGGTCCGCCGCCGAACAGGCCAGGTCGGTGCGGCTGGAACCGGCCACCGACAAGATCGCCGAAGCGATGCCGGGCTCGGCATCGGCGCCCGCCGCCGAACGCACCGGCGGCAGCTGGCGCGGCACCGTCGACGGGTGGGACCGGGACGCCGAGCACTACGCGGACTCGCTGTCCGGCAGCGCCCGCGACTACGACGGCCGCGAAGGCGACGCCGCGCGCGACCTCGACGCCACCGGAGGCGGTGCGTGATGGTGCGCCTCGGTGACCTGCGGCGATGGAACGCGGACCTGCTCGACGATGCCATCGACCTGCTCAAGGACCGGCAGGATCGGCTCGTGCAGCTCGACGACGAGCTCGCCGCCTCGGGGCGACCCCGCGATTGGAGTGGCAAGGCCGCCGACGCCGCCACCACCGAGCACGCGAAGCTCGGCGAACGGCTCCGCGAACTCGTCCTGGAGATCTCCACCGTCCGCACCACCGCCATCGCCACCGCGGACGAGATCCGGGCGGTCGGGAACGAGCTGGCCGAGGCCGAAGCGCTCGCGCACGCCCACCACTTCGCGATCACCGACGACGGCCGGGTCGAGGATCTCGGCACCCCGCCGGGCATCCGCCCCGACGAGGCCGCCGACGTCGACGCCGACCGGCACGACCGGATCCGGCCCGACCTCGTCCACCGGGTGGAACGGCTCCTCGCGCGCGCCGACGACGCGGACCGCGAACTCGCCAAGGTCCTCGGCGACGCCGACCGGGACCTGATGGACACCCGCGGCGCGAAGACTCTCGCCGACGCGGCCGCCCTCGGCGACGCCCGCGGCCTCGGCGAGACCGTCGAACCGCCGCCGCCCGGCGACCCGGCGCAGAACGCCGAATGGTGGAAATCCCTGCCCGCCGAAACGAAATCCGCGCTCGCCGCCTCTCCCCCGGCCTGGCTCGGCGGCATGGACGGCATCCCCGCCACCGTCCGCCACACCGCCAACGTCAACAAGATCGACGACGAGCGGGCCGATCTCCAAGCCCAGGCGGCTCGGTTGCGCGGCCTGGTCGACAAGTCCATGCCGATCCCAGGCGGAGGCTTCGTCGAGGCGGCCTACCAGCGTCAGCTGGACCAGGTGAACGCGAAGCTGAAGTCGCTGGACAACGTGGAATCCGTGCTCAGCCAAGGGGATCGTCAGCTGCTCGTGCTGGACACCTCCGGCGAACGCACCAAGGCCGCCGTCGCGGTGGGGAACGTCGACACGGCGGAGCACGTCACCGTGTTCACGCCGGGTATGAACAGCAGCGTCGAAGGCGGCAGTCTCGGTGACTACGACCGGAGCATGGCGCAGCTGCGCAATGATGCGCAGCAGCAGTCGAACCAGTACGGGGACGGCGGCAAGATCGCGGCGGTGAGCTGGCTCGGGTACGAAGCACCGCAGTTGTCCGAGACGCTCGATCCGAACGATTCCGTCGCGAGCCCCGTAGCCGCCCTTCTCGGCAGCAAGGACCTGGCCGACTTCTACCGCGGTGTCAACGAGTCCCGCACCGACGACCCGAACCTGGTCGCCATGGGGCACTCCTACGGTTCCACCACGACCGGTTTCGCGCTGCGCCAAGAGGGAACGGGCGTCGATGCAGCGCTCACCTTGGGTTCCCCCGGTGTGGGGGCGTTCTGGACCGATGAACTCAAGGTCCCGGAGGACCGGTTCTACAACCTCGAATCGTCCTGGGACCCCGTCGCCGATTTCGGCGCCTTCGGTGGCGATCCGTCGTGGAAACCCGGCATCGACAACCTGTCCACGGACGAGGCCATCGCTCCCGACGGCCAGCACCTCAAGGAATCGACCGGGCACAACACCGGTGGCCCGAGCGGCTACCTCACGCACGGAAACACCAGCCAGTACAACGCCAGCGTCGTCGCGGCCGGAATCCCGGACCGCGCCGTGGACAGCTCGGGATGACCGACCGGGAACGAGGACGGACCATGAAACGCTTCGCAGCCCTCGCGGTGCTCGCTCTGAGCCTCAGCGGGTGCGCTCTGGGCGAACCGGGGCCGGATTTTGGAGACAGCATGGAAGAACAGCGAGCCGAACTCATGAGCAGGCCCACCATGGGAGAGGCCAGCGCTCGCTACCTGGAGATGCAGAGCCGCATCCGTGACGAACTCAGTGCCGCCTTCCCGCGAATGCAGTGGGAGCAGAGCCAGGAACTCACCCGCGCCGGATGCTCCGACTTCGACGACTTCACCTACACCGCCGAGAGCCAAACTCTCGGAGTATGGTGGGCCAAGGGCGGCATCTCCGACCAAGAGTGGCCGCAGGCAGAACAGATCGTCGCCCGAGTCACCGCCGAATTCGGCTTCACACCACCCGAAACCGTCGTCAGCCGCCCGGCAGACCACCAGGTCGTCGGCAGCGACAATTACGGCGCCGGGTACCGCTTCGGCGCCGCAAAGAACGTCGCTCTCTCCGGCAGCACCGGCTGCCACCTCCCCCAAGCGGAGAAGGACAAGATCGCCGGGCAAGGCGAACCGAACTGACCTCGCACCGGCTGGCACTCACGAAGACATCGATGGTGAAACGAATCGCGGTCATCGCGGCGCTGCTCCTGTGCCTCACGAGCTGCGGCAACGAACTGGTTGCCGAGTGGGGAGGCAGCATGGACGATCAAGAAGCCGAGCTGATGCGCCGCCCGAGCATCGAAGAGGTCCACCAGCGGTACTCGGAGCTGGACGCCAAGCTCAAAGCGGAACTCGGCACTGCCTTCCCCTGGATGCAGTGGATGCAGGTCCAGGGAGTCAACAGGGCCAGCTGTGCGGACTTCGACGCCTACAAGGACGACGCCGAAGGCTGGACACTCGACATCTGGGGCACCGAAGGCAACATCCCCGACAACGAATGGCCCCGCGCCGAACAGATCTTCGCGAAGGTCACCGGCGACTACGGCTTCACCCCACCCCGAGTCCTCGCCGACCGCCCCGCACAGCACGACGTCACCACCTCCGACCAGTACGGCGCCACCTACAACCTCGGAAGTGGAAAGCGCACCTCCTTCTCCGGCAGCACCGGCTGCCACCTCCCCCAAGCCGCCAAGGACGAGCTCACCGGACAAGGCGACCCGAACTGACCTCACCCCGAACCGCACTCACGAGGACGTGAACAGTGAATCGACTCGCGGCTGTCGCGGCGCTCGCCCTGAGCCTCAGCGGGTGTGCCTTGGGCGAACCGGGGCCGGAGCTTGGCGCAAGCATGGAAGAACAACGTGCCGAACTCATGAGCAGGCCCAGCATGGAAGAGGCCAGTGCTCGCTACCAGGAGATGTTGACCAGAGTCAGGGACGAACTGGCAGTCGCCTACCCCTGGATCAGCTGGAACTACGTCCGGGAACTGCACAACTCCGGCTGCACCGGCTTCAACGAGTTCACGACCACCGCCGAAAGCCAAACCCTCGGAGTCTGGTCAGCCGAAGGCAACCTCCCCGACCCCGAATGGCCCCGCGCCGAACAGATCGTCGCCCGCATCAGCGCCGAATACGGCTTCACCCCACCCGAAACCGTCGTCAACCGACCCTCCGACCACCAGATCGTCGGCAGCGACAACTACGGCGCCGGCTACCGCTTCGGCACCGCCAAACGCACCGTCCTCTCCGGCAGCACCGGCTGCCACCTCCCCCAAACCGAGAAGGACAAGTTCCAGAACCCCAACTGACTCCAGGTGAATGGCCCACCTGCCCGACCACACTGGGCGAATGGGCCACTCACCTGCGATGACGAACCCGCGCGAAGCTCCCGCAGCCGCACGGTGAGGGGGTGGAAACGCGGGCAGGGGCCGCCGCTTCGTGAGCGGCGACCCCTGCTCTCCAGGAAGTGGTCTTCGTGGCGCGTCAGCGCAGCGGGTTGAACGGGCGCAACTGGTCGGGCTGCTTGCCGGTGACGATCTGCTCGGACAGCAGCCGCCCGGTCAGCGGACCGAGGGTGAGGCCCCACATGCCGTGCCCACCGGCGACGAACACGTCGGGCATCGCGGTCGCGCCGATCAACGGCAGCCCGTCGGGGGTGACGGGACGCCCGCCGACCCAGTCGTCCTTGCGATCCGCCCAGGACACGCCGCGCAGCAGCGGCTTCGCCGAGCGCTCGATGGCGGCGATGCGCTCCGGGTAGAGCTTCGCATCCGGGGAGCGGAACTCCATGGTCCCGGCCACCCGCAGCCCGCCCTGGTACGGCGTGCAGGCCACCCGCACGGCGGGCAGGTAGATCGGGCCGGGCACCGGTTCCTCGGTGGGCACGGTGAACGAGTAGCCGCGTCCGGCGCGCACCGCGGTCCGCACGCCCAGCGGCTTCGCCAGCGAGCTCAGCCAGGCACCGGTCGCGAGCACCACCGAGTCGGCGGTGATCGCGTCGTCGGCGGAGCGCAGCACCACACCGTCCCGCTCGCGCCGCACGTCCTGCACGGCGAAACCGGTGCGGATCGTGCCGCCGCGCTGCTCCACCGAGCGGGCGAGGGAGCGCACGAACTCGCCGGGATCCACGTAGCGCTGGCCCTCGATGCGCAGCACCGCCTCGATGTGCGAGGACAGCTGCGGCACCCGCGCTTCGGTGACCGAGGACTCCACGACCCGCACGTCCTGCCCGGACTCGCGGATCAGGTCGAACTCGCGGCGCAGGTCGGCGACCTGCTCGGCCTTCTCGAACCCGGCGGTGATCGGCGCGGACCGCGTCGGGGCCTCCACCCCACCGGCGGTGAGCGCGTCGAACGCGTCCAGGCACTCGTTGTTCATCGGCACGAACGGCTGCATCGATCGCCGCCACGAGCGCATGTTGCAGTGCGCGGCGAACCGCGCCAGGAACGCCCACAGGCCCGGGTCGACCTTCGCGGGCACGTACAGCGGGGCGTTGCGGTCCAGCAGCGACCGCAGCCCGTAGCGCAGCACGCTCGGCTCCGGCAGCGGGATGGAGAACGCCGGGGCCAGGTAGCCCGCGTTGCCCCAGGACGAACCGGCGGCCACGCCGTCCCGGTCCACGACCGTGACCTGCACGCCGTGCTCCTGCAAGAACCACGCCGTCGACAACCCGACGGCACCGGCACCCGCGACCACCACGTGCCGCGGCGTCTGGTCGTTGCCAGCCATGTTCGCCCTCCTCGACTCGGCTGCATCCGAGTGTGCGGGGCCACGACGCCCGTCCGGTTGTCCGATCCGCACAACCTGGGCGACCGCGTTTGGTGATCCGGAACTATTCGACGAGCAGGGCGACGATCAGCGCGATGCGCTGGTCCGGGTCGGCCACGTCGATCTGCGCCACCTCGGTCATCTTCCGCATCCGGTACCGCACCGTGTTCGCGTGCACGCCGAGCCGTCGCGCCGCCGCACCCGGATCTCCCTGGCAGCGCAGCCATTCCCGCAGCGTCGCCGCGTAGCGGGTGCCGTGCTCGGCGTCGTGGCGGTGCAGCTGCCGCACCGGCCCGCGCGCAGGCGCCCGGCCGCCGGCGGCCGCGTTGCGGAGCCTGCGCAGCAGGATCTCGTGCCAGGCGTCGTCGTAGCCGACGACCTCGCGGGACCCGACGACGGCGAGGCTCTCGTCCGCTTCCCTCCTGCTCAACGGCAGCTCCAGGGAGTCGGCGACGCCACCGATCCCGGCGTGCAGCCGCACCTCCGCGGGCATCTCCCGCAGCAGCCGGCGGAACCACCGCTCCCCCGGCTCCGACTCGGGCAGCACCGTGTAGACGGTGTTCGCGAACAGCGCGCTGCGGCCCGGCCGCGCCCAGCCGAACCCGGACGTGGCGCGCTCGAACGCGATGAGCACCGCCGCGTCCTGCGCGTCCTCGGCCTGGACCGCCACCACCCGGAAACCGGTGCCGCGCAACCCGAGCCTGCTCAGCACCGCCGTCGCGTCCGCCTGACCCTCCAGCAGGCCGATCACCAGGTCCGATTCGACCTGCCGCTCCAGGTCGGCGCTGGCGCGCGCCCGCAGCAGGTGCAGCGAGGCGGTGCGGGCACCTTCGCGCAGCGCCGCGGCCCGCTCCGCGCTCAGCGGCTCCGGCACCTCCACCCAGATCGACCCGAGCAGCTCGCGGCCCGCGCGCACCGCCACCAGGGCGCGGCCGTGGAACTCGGGCATCGGCTCGGCGAAGAACGGCTCGTCCGACGAGGCCAGGTGCGCGTACACGCCGCGCGCGGCCAGCTCGGCGCGGATCTCCGCGGGAACCCGCCTGCCCAGGATCGTCGCCAGCCGCGCCCGGTCCGCCGCCTCCTGCCTGCTCGAATACGCCAGCACCCCGGAATGCCGGTCCTCGATGGTCACCGGGCCGCCCACCGATGCCGCCAGGGCGTCAGCCAGCGCGAACAGGTCGGTCGGCCCGCGGCCCGCCTCCGTTTCGCGGCCCTCCAGCACCAGGCCGTAGACGACGGCCGCCAGCTGCCCCCACAGCACGTCCCCGTCGACGAGCACCACCGCGACCGCCCGCTCGCGGGCCAGCGCCAGGTCCGGGCCGTCGACCTCGCGCAGCAGCACCACCGCTGCCTGCGTGGTCCGCAGCAGCTCGCCGACCGCCTCGGGTTCGACGCCCACCGCGAGCAGCACTTCGTCGGTGCCCGCGGAATCGTGCAGCGCCACCCCGCGCAGCTCCACGTCCCGCCCGCGCGGCGCGCACGCCAGCCGCGCCCCGTAGCCGCCGAGCACGTTGATCAACCGGTCCAGCTTCACCATCAGAGCAATCCCAGCACGGCCGACAGCTCCGGCAGCACCACGTGCGCCTCGCCCAGCGCCTCCCGCGGATGCGTGGTGGTCACGGCCGCGACCAAGGCGCCCGCGGCGACCCCGGCCGCGATCCCGGGCGGCGAATCCTCCACCACCACGCAGTCCGCCGGCTCCACCACCAGTTCCCGGGCCGCCGCCAGGTAGCCCTCCGGGTCCGGTTTGCCGTGCGACACGTCCTCCGCGCAGAGCAGCGTGCACGGCAGCGGCAGCCCCGCCGCCCGCAGCCTGCTCATCATCAGCTCGCGTCCGCCGGAGGTCACCGCCGCCCACCGCCGCGGATCGAGCTGCCCCAGCACGTTCGCCGCACCCGGCACCGCCACCACCGCGTCCGCGGCCGCCAGTTCCAGCCGTGCCACCTCCGCCAGCACCTCGGCCCGCACCGCTTCCGGGAAGAACTCGGCGGCCACGTCCACGTCGCGCTTCCCGTGGCACACCGCCAGCACCGGATCCCGCGGCACGCCGAACGCGGCCGCTACCCGCGACCACACGTGCTCGACGACCGCCGTCGAGTCGATCAGTGTGCCGTCGATGTCGAACAGCACCGCACTCCGCTCCGGACGCATCCGCATGCCCGCAGGTTCTCACGATCCGGTGCGGACGACGCGATCCGTCGAAACCGGCGAAACGGACTCCCGGTCGGCGTTAGGGTGGGAGTCGATCTCCTCGGAGGCGCATCGCGACCGAACCGCGCCGAACCACCGACCCGCGACGCCCCGTCGAGGACCGCCCGACATCCGCGTCGCCGAGGAGAACAGCACATGGCCGCCGAGCAGTTCGCGCACGCCGCCGTCGTGATCACCGGAATCCAGGCCGCGGGCAAGTCCACCGTGGCGCAGCTGCTCGCCGAACGACTGCCGAACTCGGTGCACCTGCGCGGCGACCTGTTCCGCCGAATGATCATCAACGGGCGGGCGGACATGACGCCCGAAGCGACCGGCGAAGCGCAGCGGCAACTGCGGCTGCGCCACCGGCTCACCGCCCAGTCCTGCGACCAGTACACGGCAGCCGGATTCACCGCCATCACCCAGGACGTGGTGCTCGGCGAACACCTCACCGAACTCGCGGACACCATCCGCACCCGCCCGCTGTACCTGGTGGTGCTCGCACCGACACCGGAGGAGATCGGGGCACGGGAGGCGGCGCGCGGGAAGGTCGCCTACGACGAGTGGTCCGTCCGGGCGCTCGACGCCGTGCTGCGCGACGAGACGCCCCGCCTCGGCCTGTGGCTCGACACCTCCGAGCAGACCCCGGAGGAGACCGTCGACGACATCCTCCGCCGCGCCCCCGCCGAAGCCGCCGTGTAGCGCTACCCGGTCGGCGCAGCGGAAACCACCACCCGCACCGCCACCACCTCGCTACGATCCGTAAGCACGTGATCAACCGGCGGAGGGGCGCATGGCGGGCGGAGACGGGGGATTCGCCGGGGCGGCGGAAGGACTGCACCAGGTCCGATCGCAGACCCAATGGATCAACCAGCAGGTGGGGGCGGGGAAGCTCGCGCTCGACCCGGAGGTGGCGGAACGGGCGGCGAAGAGGGTTGAGGAGGAGGTGCGGGAGTTGGCGAAGCTGGCGCACAAACTCGACCAGATCACCCACGTGGTGGGGCTCGGCGACTACCCGGACGGGCAGCAGCTCGCCAAGCGGTTCGCGGACAAGGCCAACAATCCGGAATCCGGGGCGGTAGCGCTCATCAAGCAGCTTCAGCAGGACCTGGACGAACAGGCGAAGGCCTTCCGGGCCGCAGCCAAGGACTACCGTGCCACCGAAGATCAGATCGCCGAAGACATGCAGAGAGGGCTCCAGTGAACCGACGTACCCGCCGGTCGATCGCCATCGCCGCCTGCGCCGGGCTGCTGAGCCTGTCCGGATGCGCGCTCGGAGGAACTCGGGAAGGCCAAGAATCACCCGCACCACAACCGAAAGCGACGGGACTCAAAGACTTCGACACCTGCACCGTCCTCAGCCAAGAAGAGCTCGCCGCAGCAGGTGTAGGAGGCCCAGGTGAACGAGTGGAACACCTCTCATTCGAGCCCGGTTGCAGCTTCGAAGGCGACGTGCGACTGCTGGCGCTGTACAAGAACCAAGATCAAACCGTCACCAGCTACGCCACCGGCGGAAGCTGGGACAGCTACGACCAGATCGACATCAACGGGCGAGACGCCGCACGCGCCGTTTCCTCCGGATCAACCGATCAGGGGATCTGCAACGTGCTCGTCAACGCAGGCGGCGGCGTCGTGATCGTCTCTGTCAGCGGCATCCTGCGAGACGACGTCCCCGACCCCTGCGGCGAAGCCGAGAAGATCGCCCGTCAGGTCGAACCCCGCCTCCCCCGCTGATCCCTCGAAGTGAATGGCCCACTCGCCCGACCAGATTGGGCGAGTGGGCCATTCACCTGCGGTGAACTAGCGGGTCCGGCTGCTCAGGACCGTCGTCGCGGCGATCTTCCAGGAGAAGCCGAAGTGGTAGGTGGCTGAAGTCCTTGGCAAAGACCGGCTGCCACGGAGGATCAGATCGCTGAAGACATGCAGAGAGGTATCCAGTGACCCGACGTTCCCGCCGGTTGCTCGCCACCGTTGTTTGCGCCGGACTGCTCGGACTGTCCGGCTGCGCGTTGGGGGGCACGGCCCCGGGGTCGGAGCAGAACTCCCCCGAGCCGCAGCCCAAGGCCTCCGGGCTCAAAGACCTGGATCCGTGCGCGTTCTTCACACCGGACGACTTGGCCGCTGCGGGGGTTGGCGGTGCGCCTGAACGCGTCGAAGACGTCTCCTTCGAACCGGGCTGCTCGTTCGAGGGCGAGAACGCCATGCTGACCTTGTACAAGAACCAGGACGAGACGATCGACAGCTACGAGACCCACGGGAACTGGGACAGCTACCAGAAGTTCGACATCAACGGCAGGGCCGCCGCCACCGGTATCAGCGCAGGCGCCACGGACCGCGGGATCTGCAACATCCTCGTCGACGCGGGCGGCGGAGTCGCGATCGTCACCGTGAACGAGATCTTCCCCGGTGGTATTCCCGACCCCTGCGGCGAAGCCGAGAAGCTCGCCCGCCAGGTAGAACCCCGCCTCCCCCGCTGACCACCGGCACCCCGGACCACCCAGGTGAATGGCCCACCCGCCCAACGAGAACGGGCGGATGGGCCATTCGCCTGGAGCGGGTCAGCGAGTCCGGCTGCTCAGGACCGTCGTTGCGGCGATCTTCCAGGAGGCGCCGTCCTGCACCAGGGTGTAGCGGGTGCGCTCCTCGACGGTGCGACCGTCGTCGAACCGGTAGGTGATGGTGGCCTGCGCCGTGTTCGCCCCTTCGGTGGTCACCCCGGAGGCCTGCACGCTGGTGATGGGCTCCCAGAACTCGCGGAACGCGTCGTAGCCGCCCGCGTGGTTGGTCTGGTAGTCGGGGGTGAGCTGCTGCCAGGCCGCGTCGAGGTTCCCGGGCATCGCCGCGTAGTACTCGGAGACGACCTGGTCGGGGGTCTCCGGCTGCTGCGGTGGCTCCGGCGGCGCGGGCTGTTCGGCGGAGGTCTGCTCGTCCGCGGTGCTCGACGGCGCCGGTTCCGGTTCCTGCGTCGGCGAGGGCTCGGGGCGCGGCTGCACCTCTTCGGAGGTGGAGGGCGGCGCCGCGGTGCGGTCGCCGCTGAGGTTCCCGGTCAGCAGCGCGGCCGCCACGCCGGCGCCGACGACGAGCAGCGCGCCCACCAGGATCAGCCCGTAGCGCCCGCGGTTCCGGGGCTCCTGTGCCGGTTCCGCGACCGGGGCCGGCGCGGGCGCGGGCTTCTCCTCGCGCAACGGGCGGGTCGGGGCGGGGATCGGGACCGCGGTGAACTCGGCGGGGAGCTCTTCACCGGCGGCGACCGCGGCGAGCGCGCGCTGGGCCTGCTGCATGGTGGGGCGCTGCGCCGGCTCGGCGGCCAGCATCCGCAGCAGCACCGGGCCCAGTTCGCCCGCGTTCTGCGGCGGGTCGAACTCGCCGGAGGCGACCCGGTGCAGCAGCACGATCGAGTTGTCGCCGAGGCCGAACGGTGGCCGGCCTTCCAGCGCCGCGTACAGCGTGGAACCCAGCGAGTAGACGTCGGTGTGGAAGTCGGCCTTGCCGCCCTGCGCCACTTCCGGCGCCAGGTAGGCGGGGGTGCCCGCCAGCACGCCGGTGGTGCTCGCGTCGCCCAGCGCGCGGGAGATGCCGAAGTCGGTGATCTTGGTGATCTCGTCGGCGACGAGGATGTTGCCCGGCTTCACGTCCCGGTGCACGATCTTCGCGTCGTGCGCGGCGACCAGCGCGGCGGCCACGTCGGACCCGAGCTGCGCGACCTCCAGGACGGGCAGCGTGCCGCGTTCCGCGAGCACCGCTTCGAGGCTCCGCGAATCCAGGTATTCCATGATGAGGCACGGTCGCCCGTCCTCTTCCACCACGTCGTAGACCGCGATCGCGTGCCGGTGCATCAGCCGCGCGGTGATCCGGCCTTCGCGGATCGCGCGGCGCTTCGCGGTCTGCACGTCCTGGTCGTTCGACGATTGGCGCAGGTGGAGTTCCTTGACCGCGACCATGCGGTTGAGGCGCTCGTCGGAGGCCTTCCACACCACGCCCATCGCGCCACTGCCCAGCCTCGACTCCACCCGGTACCGCCCGGCGACCAGTCGATCCTGAGCGCTCATGACACGACTCCTCCACCCCTCGCAACGATCACTGCCACGATCGACTCTGCCAGGTCCGAAAACGTTCGCGAGCACAGGGGTGGACAAGCGGAATCCGCCGGAAGCGTTACTCCGCACGCTCCGGAACGGGCGTGCTTTCAGCGGAATCGGACGCGCGGAAGAAGCTCGTCCCGCAGCGGTCCGGAGACGGAAAAGGGCGCCCCTCCCGGCTGGAAGGGGCGCCCTCGTCGCGTTGCTCTCGGATCAGGCGCGCAGCGCCGCTCCGAAGCGGGATTCGGCGGCCTGCAGCGCCGCGTCGCGGGCCTCGGTGGCCTCCTCCTGCTTGAGCGTGCGGTCCGCCGCGCGGAACCGCAGCGCCAGCGCGAGGGACTTCTTGCCCTCGGCCAGCTGCTCACCGGAGTACACGTCGAACAGCCGCACGTCCTCCAGCAGCTCACCACCGCCGGAGCGCACCACCTCGACGAGTTCCGCCGCGGGCACCGCCCGGTCCACGACCAGCGCCACGTCCAGCAGCACCGGCGGGTAGGCCGAGATCGACGGCGCCGGACGCGAATCCGGCAGCGGCAGCGCGTCCAGGTCGATCTCCATCGCGCAGGCCCGCTTCGGCAGGCCGAGCGCCTCGACGACCTTCGGGTGCAGTTCGCCCGCGTGACCCACCACGGTGTCGCCGACCTTGAGCTCGGCGCAGCGGCCCGGGTGCCACGGTGCGAGGTCGCCCGCGGTCACCGTCAGCTCCACCCCGGCGGCCCGCGCCACCGTGCGCGCGGCCTCCACGGCGTCGGCCCAGTTCGCCTCGCGACCCGGGCCCCACCAGCCCTGGCGCTCCCGCTTGCCGGCGAGCACGACGGCGGCGTGCACCGGCTGCGCGGGCAGCGCGGCGTTCAGCGCGGCGACCTGCTCGTCCGCCGGGCGCTGGTCCACCCCGACCTCCGGCGGCGCCGAGGCCTGCTCGGCGGGCAGCACGACCTGTCCGATGTGGAACAGCGCCAGGTCGCGGCGACCGCGGGACACGTTGCGCTGCAACGAATCCAGCAGTCCCGGCAGCAGCGTCGTGGCCAGTTCGGAGCGGTCGGACTCCAGCGCGTTCAGCAGCGACAGGGTGCGGCGGCGCGGGTCGTCCTCGGCGATGCCGAGCTTGCCGAGCTCTTCGTCGCTGGTGAACGGGAACGGCAGCACCTCGACGTTGCCGTCCGCGGCCAGCGCCCGGGACACCGCGCGGCGGCGGCGCTGCTCGGGCGTGAGCCCCCGGCCGGGAGGCGCGGCGGGCAGCAGCGACGGGATCGTGTGGTAGCCCTCCAGCCGCAGCACCTCCTCCACCAGGTCGGCGGGCTGCTTCAGGTCCGGGCGCCACGTCGGCGGGTGCGCGGTGACCAGGCCGACGCCCTCGTCGGAGGTGCCGACCTCGATGCGGCAGCCGATCTGCGACAACCGGTGCGCGGTGATGCCGCGCGCGTAGAGCACGCCCGCGATCTTGTCCGGCAGCGCCAGCGGCATCGTCACCGCGGGCGGCGCCAGCGGCGTTCCCACGTCGGTGCGGCCCTGCGCGATGCGGCCCTCGCCGTAGCGCACCAGCAGCTGCGCGGCGAGCTCGGCGGCCACCGGGGCGACCGCCGGGTCGACGGTGCGCTCGAAGCGCTTGCCCGCCTCGCTGGGCAGCTTGTGCCTGCGGATGCTGCGGGCGATGCTCGCCGGGTCCCAGTTCGCCGCTTCCAGCAGCACGTCGTGGGTCTCCGGGCCGATCTCGGTGCTGGCCCCGCCCATCACGCCTGCGAGGCTCACCGGGCCGGTCTCGTCGCAGATCACGATGTCGTCCGGGTCCAGCTCGCGCCGCACGTCGTCGAGCGTGGTCAGCTCCTCGCCCTCGGCGGCGCGGCGGACCACCACGTCACCGGTGAGCTTCGAGGCGTCCCACGCGTGCAGCGGCTGGCCCAGCTCCAGCATCACGTAGTTCGTGACGTCCACCGACAGCGAGATCGAGCGGATGCCCGCCAGCGCCAGCCTGCGCCGCATCCACCACGGTGTCGGCGCCGTCGGGTCCACGCCGGTCACCCGGCGGAACACGAACCGGGAGCACGCCTGCTCGTCCTCGACGCGCACCGCGCGGGATTCCCGCTCGTCCTCCGGCACCGGCATCGCGGCCGGGTCGCCGAACGGGACCTCCAGCGCGTTGGACAGCTCGCGGGCCAGGCCGCGCACCGAGAAGCAGTAGCCGCGGTCCGGCGTGATCGACAGCTCGATCACCGCGTCGTCCAGGCCCACCAGCTCGGTCGCGTCCGCTCCCGGGTCGGCGACGCCCGCGGGCAGCACCAGGATGCCGTCGTGGTCCTCGCCGATGCCCAGCTCCTTGGCCGAGCAGATCATGCCGTCGCTGACGCGCCCGTAGGTCTTGCGGGACGCGATCTCGAACCCGCCGGGCAGCACCGTGCCGGGCATGGCGACGACCACGAGGTTGCCCTCGGTGAAGTTCGTCGCGCCGCACACGATGCCCTGGGTGCGCCGCTCGCCGTCCTCGTCGTCACCGACCTCCACCCGGCAGAACCGGATGGGCTTCTTGAAGCCGGTCAGCTCCTCGATCTCGGCCACGCGGCCGACCACCAACGGGCCGCTCACCTGCGACAGGTGGGCGACCTCCTCGACCTCCAGCCCGATCCGGACGAAGGCCTCCGCCAGCGTGTCGGCGGTGGTGTCCGCGGGCAGCTCGAGGTGCTCGGCCAGCCAGGAAACCGGAATCCGCACTTGCTCAGGTCCTTCTCTCTCGCAGCGGGACGATGCTCAGGAGTCGATGCCGAACGGTTCGGTGAACCGCACATCGCCCTCGATCATGTCGCGCATGTCGGGAATGCCGTTGCGGAACTGCAGGGTGCGGTCCAGGCCCATGCCGAACGCGAACCCGGTGTGCTTGGTCGGGTCGATGCCGCAGGCGCGCAGCACGTTCGGGTCGACCATGCCGCAGCCGCCCCACTCGACCCAGCCCGCGCCGCCCTTCTTCTGCGGGAACCACACGTCCAGTTCCGCGGAGGGCTCGGTGAACGGGAAGAAGCTCGGGCGCAGCCGCGTCACCGACTCCGGGCCGAACATGGCGCGGGCGAACGCGTCCAGCGTGCCCTTCAGGTGCGCCATCGTCAGGCCCTCGTCCACCGCCAGGCCTTCGACCTGGTGGAACACCGGGGTGTGGGTGGCGTCGAGCTCGTCGGTGCGGAACGTGCGGCCCGGGCACACCAGGTACACCGGCAGCTCGCGGCTCAGCATCGACCGGACCTGCACCGGCGAGGTGTGCGTGCGCAGCACCAGCCCCGAGTCCTCCGGGCCCACGTGGAACGTGTCCTGCATGGTGCGCGCCGGGTGGTCCTTGCCGAAGTTCAACGCGTCGAAGTTGAACCACTCGGCTTCCAGCTCGGGACCGTCGGCGACCTCCCAGCCCATCGCGACGAACACGTCGGCGACGTGCTCGATGAGCTGGGTGATGGGGTGCCGGGCACCCGCGGGGACCCGGCCCGAGGGCAGGGTGACGTCCACGGATTCCTCGCGCAGCACCTTCTCGTCGCGCTCGGCCTGCAGCACGGCGCGGCGCTCGTCGAACGCACCCTGAATCGCCTGCCGGGCCTCGTTGACGCGCTTGCCCGCCTCGGACCGGGCCTTCGGCGGCAGCGCGCCGATCTCCCGGCGGGCCGTCAGCAGCGGCGAGCGCTCCCCCAGGTGCGCGGGCTTCGCTGCGGCCAGCTCGTCGAGGTCCGCGGCCTCCTCGAACCCCTTGCGGGCTTCGACGGCGGCGCGGTCGAGCGTCTCCGGCGCGAGCGCGGCGACCTCTTTGGGGTCGTACGAGTCGTTGGCTCCAGACATCGTTACTGCATGACTCCCGTCATTCGTCAGGCGACACTCGTCAAGCGGGACAAGCACGGCGTGACCCGCCCGGCACGACCCTTTTCGCCCGGCCGCCCCGCCGGGCTCCCGATGGGCCTGCACCTGCTGGGTGACCTGCGGATGCGTGCCGCAGCAACCCGAGTCTAAGCGACCCGGTCGAGCGGTTTTCGCGCAGCCGCGTTCCTGGGCGTGTTCACCCGGGCGGGGCGCTGCCGACGGCTATCCGCGGTGCCGCTGGGCCCGCGCGGAGGCGTACAGGCAGACCGCGGCGGCGGTGGCCAGGTTCAGGCTCTCCGCGCCGCCGTAGATCGGCACCCGCAGCGTCGCGTCCAGCTCGGCGAGGACCTCCGGCGGCAGGCCGTGGGCCTCGCTGCCGAACACCCACGCGGTCGGCACGGCCAGCTCCCCGGCGGCGGCGGCCGAATCCAGGTCGCCCTCCGCGTACCCGTCGGCGCCGACCAGTCGCAGACCGGCCGCGCGGCAGGCAGCGAGCACCGCGGAGGCGTCCCGGTCCCGCGCCACCGGCAGGTGGAACACGCTGCCCGTGGACGCGCGCACCGCCTTGCCGTTGTACGGGTCCACGGCGTCGCCCGCGAACAGCACGGACCCGGCGCCCGCGGCGTCGGCGACGCGCACCACGGTCCCGGCGTTGCCCGGGTCGGAGACGCCCAGCAGCACCGCCACCAGCGGCGGCCGTTCGGCCAGTGCTTCGGCGGGCGTGGTGGTGGGCAGCGCGCACAGCGCCACCAGCCCCTGCGGGGTGACGGTCTCCGACAGCGAGGCCGCAGCCCGGTCGGTCACCACGTGCAGCGGGACGTCGACCTCGGGCAGCTTCGCCGCCTGCTCTTCGGTGGCGAACAGCGCGCGCACCTCGGCCCGGCCCGCGGCGTGCGCGGCGAGCGCCTCACCGACCGCCTGCGCGCCCTCCGCGAGGAAGGCGCCCGCGCGGTCCCGGCCGGCGCGGCGGGTGAGCTTGCGCGCGACAACGACCCGGGACGATCGCTCCGTCAGCGGAGGTGTCCCGGGCCGTTGCTGCTCGTGCGTGCCCTCGGTGATCAGGCCGCACCTTCCGGCAGGTGCTTCTTGGCGACGTCCACCAGCGCGGTGAAGGCCTGCGGGTCGCGCACCGCGAGGTCCGCCAGGATCTTCCGGTCCACCTCGACCTCGGCGGCCTTCAGGCCCTGCACGAAGCGGTTGTAGGAGAGGCCGTTCTGCCGGGTCGCCGCGTTGATGCGGGTGATCCACAGCTTGCGGAACTCACCCTTGCGGGCGCGCCGGTCGCGGTAGGCGTAGACGTTCGAGTGGAGCGTCTGCTCCTTGGCCTTGCGGTACAGCCGGGAGCGCTGGCCGCGGTAACCGCTGGCCTGCTCGAGAATGCTGCGGCGCTTCTTCTGGGCGTTCACTGCCCGCTTGACGCGTGCCACGGGTCCGTCCTGTCGATCTCATCGGGGGCGGCGGACCGCCCTGGGGGGCTGGAGCGCTGGAGAGCCTTCGCCGCGGTGCGGCGCGGGGCTCAGCGGCCCAGGAGCTTGTTGATGCGCTTGACGTCGTTCTTGGCGACGGCTTCGGTGCCCTCCAGGCGGCGGGTCACCCGGCTGGACTTCTTCTCCAGGATGTGGCGACGGCCCGCCTGCTCGCGACGCAGCTTGCCACTGCCGGTGACCCGGAAGCGCTTCGCGGTCCCGCTGTGGGTCTTGTTCTTCGGCATCTCTCAATCCTTCTCATACGGGGTCCGCCGCAGAGCGGGGCTCCACGGCGGACCTGATCGGCCCTTGCACCCGACCGGCGCCGGCAACCGACCAGGCATCGGCGGGGCCCCGGCTCGATCGGCCGGGGCGGCACCCGATGCGTCCGGTGGCCTTACGCGGTCGCCTTCGGCTTGGTCTTGTTCGTCTTGTGCGGCGCCAGGACCATGATCATGTTCCGGCCGTCCTGCTTCGGGTTGGCCTCGATGAACCCCAGTTCGGCGACGTCGTCGGCCAGCCGCTGCAACAGACGAAAGCCCAGCTCGGGACGCGACTGCTCACGACCGCGGAACATGATCGTCACCTTGACCTTGTGACCCTGGCCGAGGAAGCGGGTGACGTGACCCTTCTTCGTCTCGTAGTCGTGCGGGTCGATCTTCGGCCGGAGCTTCTGCTCCTTGATGACGGTCTGCTGCTGGTTGCGGCGCGATTCGCGAGCCTTCTGCGCACTCTCGTACTTGAACTTGCCGTAGTCCATGAGCTTGCAGACCGGCGGGCGCGCCTGCGGGGCGACCTCGACAAGGTCCAGATCCGCTTCCTGCGCCAGGCGGAGCGCGTCCTCGATGCGGACGATGCCGACCTGTTCGCCGTTCGGTCCGACCAAGCGGACTTCGGGCACGCGGATGCGGTCGTTGATGCGCGTCTCCGTGCTGATGGGGCCTCCTCGGTTCGATGCTTCGGTCTTGCTGCAGCCTCGGCGCGTGAAGCTCGCCCCTGGACGTGCAGTAGTCCCGCGGAATTCCGGAATGCCCGGAACCGCGAGACCCTACTCCTACCGATCGAACCGGTACCGCAATACCGCTCGCACCACCGGCGCGACGCCGGTGGGACCGGGACCCGGCGGCCTGAGAGTCGGCTGCACGGGTGGGAGCGGGGCTCCACTTTGCCGCCCCCGACTGCGCGGGGGCTGGTCGCTCATGTCAGGGTACCAGTCGTGAACGACGCGCAGCCGACCCCGCCCCCCGAAAGCACTCCGGAGCAGGGCTCGGGATCGAGCTCGCCCGCCGAGGCGGACTTCGGCACCAACGTCCGCGAGCTCGTGGATGTTCCCAGCGTCGAGGTGATCAGCCGCGCCGCGGTGATGCTGATGTCCTCCGCCGCCGAGAAGCTCGGCCTGGGCGACGAGGACCCGGACACCGCGCCGAGCCGCGACCTGGACGAGGCGCGGCGGCTGATCACCGCGCTGGCCGGCCTGGTCACCGCCTCGGTCGAGTACCTGGGGCTGCACGCCGCGCCGATCCGGGACGGGCTGCAGAGCCTGCAGCGCGCGTTCCGCGAGGCCAGCGCCGTGCCCGACGCGCCCGGTCAGGGCCCCGGCGAGAAGTACACCGGCCCGGTGCGCTGATCGCGGTCAGTCTCCCCCGTAGTACGGGTGGGTGAGCCGGTCCCGGTCCTCGACCAGGCCGCGCACCTGCTCCTTGGTGTGCCCGGTGACGGCGTCCCGGACGGCGTCACCGACGGCTTCCCGCACGGAGTAGCGGACCGAGGTCTCGTCGTCGGCGTCGTGGTCCAGCCACAGCGAGACGAACACCATCGTCTCCTGGTCGGGTTCGAGCAGCCCTTCGGCCACCGAGTCCAGCACGCCCTGCGCGGTGCCGACCTGACAGGCGCCGACGATCAGCGCCGCGGTCCGGCCGGAGGCGGCCACCTCGTGGCCCACCAGCAGGGTCGGCGGCTGCACCGCCGTGCAGGTGTCCGGGGTCTCGCCGACCGACACCAGGATCGGCGCGAGCCGCTCGGTGGGCACCGTGAGCGTGGTGAGCAGCCCGGCGGCGGTGGTGCCGCCGCGGCGCGCCAGCACCACGATCACCCGGCATCCGTTGGGTTTCCGTCCGCCCCAGCCCTGCGCGAGCCGGCCGTCCAGGTCTCCGAACGTGGTCATGCACGCCCTCCTCGACCAACCGCGCCGGCCAGGGCCGGACGGACCGGGTGACTGATCGACACCCTCCGAGCACCGCACCCGGTTGTCAAGGCCGGGTGCGGTGAGCGGTCGACCGGCCGCGACCGGCTTCCGGGAACCGGTCGCGGCCTTCAGCCCGGCTGCTCCCCGGAACGGAGCAACCGCCCGGTCAGTCCCCGAGCACGGCGAGCGCGTCGATCTCGACGAGCAGCCCCGGCGGCAGGCCGACGTAGACGGTGGTGCGGGCCGGGTAGGGCTCGCCGACGACGCGGGCGTAGGTCTCGTTCATCTCGGCGAACTGGGAGACGTCGGTGAGGTAGACGCGCAGCATGATCACGTCGTCGAGCCCGGCGCCCGCGGCCTCCAGCACGGCGATGACGTTGCGCAGCGCGCGCTCGGTCTGCTCCGGCACGCCACCGGCGACGAGCTCCCCGGTGGCCGGGTCGACCGGGGTCTGCCCGGAGACCTGCACGACGTTGCCCTTGCGCACGCCCGGCGACAGCGGGATGTGCGGCGGCGGGGTGGGTGCGGCGTCGCTGGTGATGATCTGCCTGGGCATGGTGCCTCCTGCGCTCGGGCGGTCACGTGGGCGGCGCGGGATTCGTCTGGACCACCGCGCCTCCGGTGGGCTTATCATCTCCCGATCACTTCGCGCTCGTCGCACTGGAGGCGTCTTGTCCCCGACCGTTCCCGGCATCGACGACCAGGCCGTGTCCGCGCTGCGGCGCGACGTCCTCGACTGGCGGTACAAGGGCTTGCCGAGCGGCGCGTCCGGCCGCACCGCGGAGGAGTTCCTGGCGACTCGGCCGACGTTGTCCGGGGCCGGGTTCACCGGCCCGGTGCTGGTGCTGGACGAGCAGGCGCTGGAGCACAACCTGTCGACGATGGCGCGGTGGTGCGAGCGGCACGGGGTGCTGCTCGCCCCGCACGGGAAGACGACGATGGCGCCGCGGTTGTTCCAGCGCCAGCTGGAGCACGGCGCCTGGGGCATCACCGCGGCGAACGTGGCGCAGCTGCGGGTGTACCGGGCGTTCGGGGTGCGGCGGGTGCTGCTGGCGAACCAGCTGCTGGACCCGGACGGCCTGCGCCGGCTGAGCGGTGAGCTGGACCGGGATCCGGAGTTCGAGTTCAGCTGCTGGGCCGATTCGGTGGCCGGGGTGGAGCTGATGGCCGCGTCCTGGACCGGTGCGCGGCCGCTGGACGTGCTGGTGGAGCTCGGCTGGACGGGCGCCCGGACCGGGGTGCGGTCGGTCCAGCAGGGCGTCGAGGTGGCGCGGGCGGTGGCGGCGAGCCCGCGGCTGCGGCTGGCCGGCGTGGCCGGGTACGAGGGCGCCGCCGCACACGGCACCGCGGACGATGCGCTGTCCACGGTGGACGAATACCTGACCCGGTTGCGGGAGCTCGTCGGCGAGGTCGAGCGCGCGGGCCTGTTCGAGACCGAGGAGATCATCGTCTCCGGCGGCGGCAGCGCCTACTTCGACCAGGTCGCCGAATCCCTCGCCGCGCCGTGGCCCACCCGCGCCCGGGTGCTGCCGGTGCTGCGCAGCGGCGCCTACGTGACGCACGACGACGGGCTGTACCGCCGCAACTCCCCCTTCGGCCGCCCGCACCGGCTCGCCGGGGACGAGTCGCCGTTCCGGCCCGCGATGCGGGTCTGGGCGCAGATCACCTCCCGGCCCGAGCCCGGGCTGGCGCTGGCCACGGTGGGCCGGCGGGACGTGTCGTTCGACCAGGACCTGCCGGAACCGCAGCTCGTGCGCGGCGCGGACGGCGTCGTGCACGAGCTGCCCGGGTGCGCCGTCACCAAGCTCGCCGACCAGCACGCGTTCCTCCGCGTCCCCGAGGACGGGCCGCGGATCGGCGACTGGGTCGGTTTCGGGTTGTCGCACCCGTGCACGGTCTTCGACAAGTGGCGGTTGATCCCGGTCGTCGACGGGGACACCGTGATCGACCTGGTGCACACCTTCTTCTGAGCCTGCGGAGGTCGGGATGGACGGGGTCTTCCACGGCGCGACGGTCGTCGACGGCAGCGGCGAACCCCGCTACCGCGCGGACGTGGCGGTGGCGGGCGAGCGGATCACCGGGATCGGCGAGCCCGGCACGCTCGGCGGGCGGGAGGTCGTCGACGCGGACGGGCTGGTGCTCGCACCGGGCTTCATCGACATGCACTCGCACTCGGACCTGCAGGTCCTCGCCGAACCGGACCACCTGGCGAAGGTCTCGCAAGGAGTCACGCTGGAGGTGCTCGGCCAGGACGGGCTGTCCTACGCGCCGGTCGACGACGCGACGCTGGCCGCGGTGCGCGCCCAGATCGCGGGGTGGAACGACGATCCGCCCGGGTTCGACTGGAACTGGCGCAGCGTCGCCGAGTACCTGGCCCGGCTGGACGCCGGGATCGCCGTCAACGCCGCCTACCTGGTGCCGCACGGGACGCTGCGGATGCTGTGCGTCGGCCACGACGACCGGCCCGCCACCGAGGACGAGCTGGACCGGATGCGCCGGGTGCTGGCGGAGTCGCTGCGCGACGGCGCGGTCGGGATGTCCTCCGGGCTGACCTACACGCCGGGGATGTACGCCTCGGAGGCCGAGCTCACCGAGCTGTGCCGGGTGGTGGCCGCGCACGGCGGGTTCCACAGCCCGCACCACCGCAGCTACGGGGCGGGCGCGCTCACCGCCTACGCCGAGATGATCGAGGTGAGCCGGGAGTCCGGCTGCCCGCTGCACCTGGCGCACGCGACGATGAACTTCGAGGTCAACCGCGGCCGGGCCGGGGACCTGCTGGAGCTGGTGGATTCGGCGCTGCACGCGGGCGCGGACATCACGCTGGACAGCTACCCGTACCTGCCGGGCGCGACCTCGCTGCACGCGCTGCTGCCGAGCTGGGCCGCGGAAGGCGGGGTGGAGGCCACGCTGGAGCGGCTGCGCGACCCCGAGCTGCGGGTGCGGATCCGGCACGACATGGAGGTCAGCGGCTCCGACGGCTGCCACGGGGTGCCGATCGACTGGTCCGCCATCGAGATCAACGGGGTGCGCGACGCCGAGCGCAACGGGCACCTGGTGGGGCTGAGCATCGCCGAATCGGCGCGGCGGACCGGGACACCGGCCGCCGAGGTGTTCTTCGAGGTGCTGCTCTCGGAGCGGCTCGGCACCTCCTGCCTGATGCACGTCGGCCACGAGGAGAACGTGCGCGCGATCATGCGCCACCCCGCGCACACCGGTGGCAGCGACGGGCTGCTCGTCGGTGACCGCCCGCACCCGCGCGCGTGGGGGACGTTCCCGCGCTACCTGGGGCACTACGTGCGGGAGCTGGGCGTGCTGGGCCTGGAGGAGTGCGTCCGGCACCTCACCTCGCGGCCCGCCGACCGGCTCCGGCTGCCGGACCGCGGCCGCATCCGGGAAGGCGCGATCGCCGACCTGGTGCTGTTCGACCCGGACACCATCGCCGACACCGCCACTTTCGACCGGCCGCGCAGCACCGCGACGGGCGTGCACCGGGTGCTGGTCAACGGGGTGCCGGTCCTCGACTCCGGGGGGCGCACCGGCGCGCTGCCCGGCCGTGCGGTGCGCCGCACACCTTGACACCACAAGGGAGTCCACTGTGGATGGTTTAGTGCACTGGTTGCAGCACGACACCGCGGGTCTGCTCACGTTGTGCGCGGCGGGGATCGCCGCTCTGCTGCTGATGATCATCCGGTTCCGGGTGGAACCGTTCATCGCCCTGATCATCACCGGGCTGCTGCTGGCGCTCGTCGCCGGAGTGCCCGTCACCGACCTCGTCGGCTCGGCGCAGAAGAGCAGCGAATCCCTGCTGGAGAGCGGTTTCGGCAGCATCCTCGGGCACATCACCGCCATCGTCGGGCTCGGCGCGGTGCTCGGCGCCGTGCTGGAGGCCTCCGGTGGCGCGCAGCTGCTCACCCGCAGGCTGCTGGCCGCGTTCGGGGAGAACCGGGCGCCGCTGGCGATGGGGTTGTCCGGGCTGCTGTTCGGCATCCCGGTGTTCTTCGACATCGGCATCTTCGTGCTCGCACCGCTGGTCTACAGCGCCGCGCGCCAAGGCGGGCGATCCATCCTGCTGTACTGCCTGCCGCTGGTCGCGGGCCTGTCCATGACGCACGCGTTCCTGCCGCCGCACCCCGGGCCGGTGGTCGCCGCCGGGCTGCTCGGCGTCGACCTCGGCTGGGTCATCCTGATGGGGCTGGCCTGCGGGATCCCGGCGTTCGTCGTCTCCGGCGTGCTGTTCCCCGCCTGGATCGGCAAGCGCCTGCACGTGGACGTGCCGGACACCGCGCCGCCCGCGGAACTCGGCTCCGCGCCCGAGGACGAGCCGAAGCTCGGGGTGGTCGCGCTCGTCATCGGGCTGCCGATGCTGCTGATCCTCGGCGGGACGTTCGCCAGCATCACGCTGCCGCCCGGGGCGGTGCTGGACGTGCTGACGTTCCTCGGGAACCCGGTGGTGGCGCTGACCATCGCGGTGCTGGTCGCGTTCCGGCTGCTGGGCACCAAGCGCGGGCTGACCGGGCCGGATCTGGCGACGCTGACCGCGACCGCGCTGCGGCCGCTCGGCATGATCCTGCTCGTCGTCGGCGCCGGCGGGTTCTTCGGCAAGGTGCTCTCCGAGACCGGGGTCGGCGAGGCGCTCGCCGGCACCCTGGAGGCGTCCGGGCTGCCGCTGATCGCCTCCGCGTACGTGATCAGCTCCGGGCTGCGGATCGCGCAGGGCTCGGCGACCGTGGCGATCGTGACCACCGGCGGGATCGTGGCGCCGCTGGTGGCCGGGATCGGGTACTCCCAGCCGGAACTGGCGCTGATCGCGGTGGCCATCGCCGCCGGGTCGATCATCGCCTCGCACGTCAACGACGCCGGGTTCTGGATCATCTCCCGCTACTTCGGGATCTCGACGAAGGACACGCTCAAGACCTGGACGGTGCTGGAGACGATCCTGTCCGTCACCGGGTTCGCGATGGCCGTGCTGCTGAGCCTGGTCGTGTAGCCGGTGTCGATCGGTGGCGGCCCGGGTAGTCCAGGGCCGCCACCTCGATGCTTCCCGCCGGGTAGCAGCAGACCTTGCGGGTGCGTACCCCCCGGCGGATAGCTTCGGCCGCAAGCGACACGACGGGAAAGGGACCATGACCGACAAGACCATGCGCACCATCGGCCAGGACCGGTTCGGCGGACCGGAGGTGCTGCACGAGACCACCGCGCCCCGCCCCGCGCCGCTGCCCACCGAGGTGCTGGTGCGCGTCGTGTCCGCCGGGGTCAACCCGGTGGACTGGAAGACCCGCGAAGGCGGCGGGATGGCCGGGGTGCTCGGCGAACCGCCGTTCGTGCTCGGCTGGGACGTATCCGGCGTCGTCGAGGAGATCGGCTTCGGCGTGCACACCCTGGAGGTCGGCGACGAGGTCTACGGCATGCCGTGGTTCCCGCGCCAGGCCGGGGCCTACGCCGAGTACGTGACCGCGCCCGCGCGGCAGTTCACCCGCAAGCCGGTGAGCCTGGACCACGACCACTCGGCCGGGGTGCCGCTGGCCGCGCTCACCGCCTGGCAGAGCCTCGTCGACCTGGCCGGGATCACCCGCGGGCAGCGGGTGCTGGTGCACGCCGCGTCCGGCGGCGTCGGGCACTTCGCGGTGCAGTTCGCCAAGCACGCGGGCGCGCACGTGATCGGCACGGCGAGCGCCGCCAAGCAGGACTGGGTGCGGGAGCTCGGCGCCGACGAGGTGATCGACTACCGGAACTCGCGGTTCGAGGCGGAGACCGGGGAGATCGACGTGGTGCTCGACCTCGTCGGCGACGGGATCGACCGGACCAGCACCCGCTCGCTGGACGTGCTCAAGCCGGGCGGCCTGCTGATCGCGGTGCCGTCCGGGGTCGCGCCCGAGCTGCTCGACCTCGCCCGGGAGCGCGGGGTGCGCGCCACCGGCTACCTGGTGGAACCGGACGGGCCCGCGCTGAGCACCATCGCCGGGCTCATCGACGACGGCTCGGTGCGCACCCGGATCGACGAGGTGCTGCCGCTGGCGCAGGCCGCCGAGGCGCACCGCCGCGGCGAGCAGGGGCACGTGCACGGCAAGCAGGTGCTGCGCGTCGAACCCTGATCACCACAGGTGAATGGCCCATTCGCCCATTGTGGCGGGGCGGATGGGCCATTCACCTCGAAATTGGACCATTGTGGTCTAGTCCATTGTCGATCCGTGCGGTGAGATGGGCGCCGATGCACCCGATCAAGGAGAGCCTCGTGCCCGGACCCGACCAGTCCCCGAACGCCCAGTGCTCGAACGGCCAGCCCGCGACCTCCCGGCTTTCGAACGGCCTGCGCCGCCGCGGCTTCCTGGGCCTGCTCGCCGGGGCGAGCGCGCTGCCGCTGCTGCCCGCCGCCGCCTCCGCCGGTGCCCGCGCGACGTCCGGACCGGCCGCCACCACCGCCTACGTCGGCAGCATGAGTTCGACCGGCGGCCGCGGCTTCGAGGTCGCCGCCTTCGACGCCGCCACCGGGAAGCTCACCGCCACCGCCGCGGTCGAGGGCGTGCCGGACGCGTCGTTCTTCGCCACGTCCGCCGACGGCCGCGTCCTCTACACCACCAACGAGCTCGAACAGGGCTCGGTCACCGCGCTCGACATCACCGACCCGGCCGCGCCCGCCGTGCTCGGCAGCACCCCCACCGGCGGCGCCGGGCCGACGCACCTCGCAGTGCACCCCGCCGGGCACCTGCTCGCGGCGAACTACACCGACGGCACCGTCTCGGTGCACCCCCTGGACGCGGACGGGCGGATCGGCGCGGCCACCGACCTGGTGCGCCACGACGCCGCCGAACCGCACGCCCACCAGGTCCTCGTCGCCCCCGACGGCGAACTGGTGGTGGCCGTCGACCTCGGCGCCGACGCGGTGTTCGTGTACGCCCTCGACGGCGGGAAGCTCGCGCAGCGGCAGCGGCTCGACCTGCCCGCCGGGACCGGGCCGCGGCACCTCGCCTGGCACCCGGACGGCGACCGCGCCTACCTGCTCGCCGAACTCGCCTCGACGATCACCGTGCTGGACTGGGACGGCGCCGCCTTCACCGCCGGGCAGGTCGTCGGCACCCGCGACGACGGCGCGTCCGGCGAGAACTTCCCCGCCGAGATCGCGGTGACCGGGGACGGCGCGCACGTGTACGCCTCCAACCGGGGCGACGACTCGATCGCCGTGTTCGCGGTGCGCGCGGACGGGCTGGAGCGCCTCGGCAGCACCCCCACCGGCGGGCAGTGGCCGCGGCACTTCGCGTTCGCCCCCGACGGTGCGGCGCTGCACGTGGTGAACCAGAACTCCGGCACCATCACCCGGCTGGCCCGCGACCCGGGAACCGGGCTGCTCGCCCCCGCCGAGGAGTCCGGGAGCTTCGCCTCCGCGGTGGTGCTCGCGTTCGCTCCCTGACCGGTCGGCGGACGCCCCATCGGCCCTCGACGCCGCCGAACGAGCGACGCCGCGCGCACGCGAGGAAACACGGCAGGCCGCGGCTGCCGGGACTTCGTCGAGAACCGGTGATGCGGCCGCCCGGACTCCCCGGGCGGCCGCGCCGCGCTCACCCCTCCGCGAGGATCGGGGCCAGGAAGCGGCCCGTGTAGCTCTCCTCGACCTCGGCGACCTGCTCCGGAGTGCCCTGGGCGACGAGGGTGCCGCCGCCGGAGCCGCCCTCGGGACCGAGGTCGAGCAGCCAGTCGGACGCCTTGATGACGTCCAGGTTGTGCTCGATGACGATCACCGTGTTGCCCTTGTCGACCAGGCCGTTGACCACGCCGAGCAGCTTGCGGATGTCCTCGAAGTGCAGGCCCGTCGTCGGCTCGTCGAGGATGTAGACGGTCTGGCCGGTGGAGCGCTTCTGCAGCTCGCTGGCCAGCTTCACCCGCTGCGCCTCGCCGCCGGACAGGGTCGGCGCGGGCTGGCCGAGCCGCACGTAGCCGAGGCCGACGTCCACCAGGGTGCTCAGGTAGCGGTGGATCGACTTGATCGGCTCGAAGAACTCGGCGGCCTGCTCGATCGGCAGGTCCAGCACCTCGGCGATCGACTTGCCCTTGTAGTGCACTTCCAGCGTCTCGCGGTTGTAGCGGGCGCCCTTGCACACCTCGCACGGCACGTACACGTCCGGCAGGAAGTTCATCTCGATCTTCAGCGTGCCGTCGCCCGCGCACGCCTCGCAGCGCCCGCCCTTGACGTTGAACGAGAACCGGCCGGGCTGGTAGCCGCGGACCTTCGCCTCGGTGGTCTCGGCGAACAGCTTGCGGATGCGGTCGAACACGCCGGTGTAGGTGGCCGGGTTGGACCGCGGGGTGCGGCCGATCGCGGACTGGTCGACCTGCACCAGCTTGTCCACCAGGTCCACGCCCTTGATCCGGGTGTGCCTGCCCGGCACCTGCCGCGCGCCGTTGAGCTTGTTCGCCAGCACCGAGGCGAGGATGTCGTTGACCAGCGTGGACTTGCCGGAACCGGACACGCCGGTGACCGACACCAGGCAGCCCAGCGGGAACGACACGTCGATCTTGTGGAGGTTGTGCTCGCGCGCGCCCACCACGGTCAGCTGCCGCTTCGGGTCCCGCTTGCGCCGGGCCGCCGGCATCGGGATGGACTTGCGCCGGGCCAGGTAGTCGCCGGTCAGCGAGGACTCGTTGTCCAGCAGCTCCTTGTACGGGCCGCTGTGCACGACCTTCCCGCCGTGCTCGCCCGCGCCCGGGCCGATGTCCACCACCCAGTCGGCGCTGCGCACGGTGTCCTCGTCGTGCTCGACGACGATGAGCGTGTTGCCCAGGTCCCGCAGCCTGCTCAGCGTCTCCAGCAGCCGGTGGTTGTCCCGCTGGTGCAGGCCGATCGACGGCTCGTCCAGCACGTACAGCACGCCGACCAGGCCGGAGCCGATCTGGGTGGCCAGCCGGATGCGCTGCGCCTCACCGCCGGAGAGGGTGCCCGCGGCGCGGGACAGCGACAGGTAGTCGAGGCCCACGTCGAGCAGGAACCCGAGCCGGGCCTGCACCTCCTTGAGCACCCGGCCCGCGATCATCTCCTCGCGGTGGCCCAGCACCAGCGAGTTCAAGAACGACGCGCACTCGCGCACGCTCAGCGCGCTGACCTCGGCGATGGACAGCTCGCCGTGCTCCGCGTTCTCCATGGTGACCGCGAGGATCTCCGGCTTGAGCCGGGTCCCGTCGCACGCGGGGCACGGCACGTCCCGCATGTAGCCCTCGTACTTCTCGCGGGCGTAGTCCGATTCGGTCTGCTCCAGGCGCCGCTCCAGGAACGGGATGACGCCCTCGTAGGAGGCGTAGTAGGAGCGCTGCCGCCCGTAGCGGTTCTTGTAGCGCACGTGCACCTGGTCGTCGGTGCCGTGCAGCACCGCCTTCTTCACCTTGGTGGGCAGCCGGCTCCACGGGGTGTCCATCCGGAACCCGACCGATTCGGACAGCGAGGTGAGCAGCCGGGTGAAGTACTCCGCGGTGTGCCCGCCCGCCCACGGCGCGATGGCGCCCTCGCCGAGGGACAGCTCCTCGTCGGGCACCACGAGCTCCGGGTCGACCTCCTTGCGGATGCCGAGCCCGGCGCACTCGGTGCAGGCGCCGTACGGGGAGTTGAACGAGAACGACCGCGGCTCCAGCTCGTCCACGCCCAGCGGGTGGCCGTTCGGGCAGGCCAGGTTCTCGGAGAACTTCCGCTCCCGCTCCGGGGAGCCCTCGTCGACGTCGACGAACTCCAGCAGCACCAGGCCGTCGGCGAGCCGCAGCGCGGTCTCCACCGAGTCGGTGAGCCGCTGCTTCGCGTTCGCCTTGACGGTGAGCCGGTCCACCACGACGGCGATGTCGTGCTTCTCCTGCTTCTTCAGCTTCGGCGGCGATTCCAGCTGGTGGACCTCGCCGTCCACCCGGGCGCGGGCGTAGCCCTGCGACTGGAGCTGCTCGAACAGGTCGACGTACTCGCCCTTGCGGCCGCGGATGATCGGCGCCAGCACCTGGAACTTGGTGCGCTCCGGCATCGCCAGCACCTGGTCGACGATCTGCTGCGGCGTCTGCTTGCTGATCGGTTCGCCGCAGGTCGGGCAGTGCGGCTTGCCGGCGCGGGCGTAGAGCAGCCGCAGGTAGTCGTAGACCTCGGTGATGGTGCCCACCGTGGACCGCGGGTTGCGGCTGGTCGACTTCTGGTCGATGGACACCGCCGGGGACAGGCCTTCGATGAAGTCCACGTCGGGCTTGTCCATCTGCCCCAGGAACTGCCGCGCGTACGCCGACAGCGACTCCACGTAGCGGCGCTGGCCCTCGGCGAAGATGGTGTCGAAGGCCAGGCTGGACTTTCCGGAGCCGGACAGACCGGTGAACACGATCAGGCTGTCGCGCGGCAGGTCGATGTCGATCCCGCGCAGGTTGTGCTCGCGGGCGCCGCGGACGACGAGGCGGTCGGCCACTGTGATCCTTTCGGAAGTTCTCGCCGGTTCGCTGGACGCGCCCGCCGGCACCGGGCCACGGCATCGGTCACCGCGGGCGACTCGGGCGGGGTTCCCCACCGCCTCGCGAGGTCGTGGTGCCCCTGGTCGGCCCGGTTCGATCGGGCACGGGCGCAGCACCGAGGGTATCGGCGCGGCCGCGCTCAGCGGTGTTCGGACGTCGCGCGGCCATGCTAAGCCGCACCCCCGACAGTGCCGCGTCGCCCCTGGTCACGTGCTGCTCCGGGGTGCGACGCGCGGCGGCGACCGGCGTTTCCGGGCCGCTCATTAGCACGTCCGTCCGCGACGATACGCAAATTCCCCCGGATTGGGCACTGTCGGGGGACACACCTCTGGCCCTACTCTCGGGTACTCCCCTGCCGTGTCCGGAAGCATTTCCTGCACACTTCAAGGAATCCGATGGCTGACACCGTTCTCGGCGCCGGCGGCACGCACGTGCCCACCGGAGCCGCGCACTCGACCGAACAGGTCACCGCCGCCCTGTCCGCGATCGAACGCAGCACCCAGCGCCTGCTCGAGGTGAGCGAGGAGCTGGACGACGCGAGCGTGCGACGGCCCAGCCTGCTCCCGGGCTGGACGCGCGCGCACGTGCTCACCCACCTGGCCCGCAACGCCGACGGGCTGCTGAACCTGCTGATCTGGGCGCGGACCGGCGCCGAACACCCGATGTACGCCAGCCCCGCCGACCGCGACGCCGACATCCAAGAGGGCGCGGTGCGCGGACACCGGCTGCTGGTGGAGGACGTGGTCGCCTCGCACGGCCGCTTCGCGCACGCCGTCCGCACCCTGCCCGCCTCGTCCTGGGGTGCGGAGGTCGTGGGCCGGGAACCGATGCCCGCCCACCACGTGCTGCGCAAGCGGCTGCTGGAGCTGTGGGTGCACCTGGTGGACCTGGACGGCGGCATCGGCTTCGACGACGTCCCCGAACCGGATGCCGAGCAGCTGCTGGAGGACGTGGTGCAGCAGTTCGGCGGCAGGCCCGACGTGCCCGCGGTGACGGTGGTGGTCGACTTCGCCGACGGCCGCACCCGGACCTGGGAGCTGCGCGGCACCACCGCCCCGCCCGCCCAGGTGCGCGGACGGCCCGGCCCGATGCTCGGCTGGCTGCTGGGCCGCACCGGATCCGAACGGCTGGAAGGGGACGCCCCGGCGCTGCCGGTGTGGCTGTGAGGGACCTCGCCGCGGAGCGATACGCTGCGCGCGTGGAGGCATACGAGCAGTACACCGGCCATGTCGAACCCGACGGCGCCCCCGCCAAGCGGGTCCTGGACGCGCTGACCATCACCAAGGTGTCGGTCGGCCCGATGGACAACAACGCGTACCTGCTGACCTGCCGCAGCACCGGGGACGCGCTGCTGATCGACGCGGCGAACGACTCGGAACGGCTCGCCGACCTGCTGGGCCACGACGACGACCGGCCGCGGCTGCGCACCATCGTCACCACCCACCAGCACGGCGACCACTGGCAGGCGCTGGGCGCGGTCGCGGGCCAGACCGGCTGCTACACGCTGGCGCACCCCGCGGACGCCCGGGAACTGCCGGTGCCGCCGGACCGCCTGGTGGACCACGGCGACGTGGTGCCCGTCGGGGACGCCGAGCTGCAGGTCATCCACCTGCGCGGGCACACGCCCGGCTCGATCGCGCTGCTCTACCGGGACCCGGCCGGGCACCCGCACCTGTTCACCGGGGATTCGCTGTTCCCCGGCGGGATCGGCAAGACGGGCTCGCCGGAGGACTTCGCCTCGCTGCTCGACGACGTGGAGAACCGGATCTTCGCCGAGCTCCCGGACGACACCTGGTTCTACCCGGGCCACGGCGACGACTCGACCCTCGGCGAGCAGCGCCCCCACCTCGCGGAATGGCGCGAACGAGGCTGGTGAAGCACGGCGCGGAGCGGGCAGTCCGAACCCCGGACGGCCCGCTCCGCCCAGGCTCGAACGACCGATGCGCCCCTCACCGGCCGCAGTCCAGAGACACCGCCAGAACGGTGCCGTCAGATCCGACGGAGATGGCGTCGCGAGCGAACTCCTCATCGAGGATGTCGTTCCGCCAACGCTCCCCGACTCCTGGCGCCGAACGCAGGTACGAACCGAGCCGCTGACCCGCGAGCTGCTCGTACAACCCGGATTCGAGGCCGCGGTGCACCACGAACCGCCTGCCGTCCGGCAGCGGAAGCACCGAGCGGGTACCCATCACGCGCAGGCCACCGCCGAGATCGAACCCAGTGGCCGCGTCGTCACCCGAGATCGAGGTCTGCTCTCCGAGGCCGATGAACCCCCCACGTGGGCGAGGCGGCCGGTAAGTGGCCGCGGTCCGGCCCGCACCCGCGAACAGCAATGCCGAGGCCGCGCCGAAACGCGCGAGGGCGTGGGAGAACCACTTCCGGCTCGCCTGCGGGATCTTGAGGACCCTCGCCTCTGCAGGAAAGGACGGTTCGGACGGGTCGGGCTCCGCTGCGTCGCCGGGAGCTGTCCAGTCGAACAGGGCCGGCTCGTCGACGGCGTCGTCCTGCACCTCGTCGGCATCGTCCTGCTGTTCGGGTTACGGCCGTTCGGACGTGAACGGTTCCGGAACCTCGCCGAGTTCCTCGTTCAACTCGCGTTCCAGCTCGTCGGCACTGCCCGACCACAGCTCGTCCTCTCCCGGAGGATCGAGCACGTGCACGGTGATGCCGGACTGCTGCAGGCAGGACGCGACCATGAGCGACGGCAGGCAGCCGCGACCGGCGATCTCCACCGACCGGACCTGGACGCACGCCTTCGCCAGCTGATCGACCGCGAGCGACTCGCTGCCGTGATTGCCCTTGCACTCGAGGACTACGATCTTGACCGCGCCACCGTTGCGCGGGTGGCCGATCAAGAAGTAGTCCGGGCGAACTCGGACACCGCTCGCTTGGTGCACCGCCCCCACACCGGGAATCCCCGAGCGGAGCGCGACGTCGGCATCCACTGCCTGGAAGGCCAGGCCGGGATACTGCTCGCCCAGCACGTGCCGCGCAACGAACAACGCCAGTCCGATGCCCAGGTATTCGGATTGGGCGACCTTGTGGTGGTGTACGACGGAACCGGCCGCCGCAGCCGACAACGTCATGCGCCCGCGGCGCGGGGCGAGGGTCGCGCAGTAGCGCAACTGCGCCCACAGCCTCGCCGCGTCAGCGAAGACCGGATCGTCGAAGAAGGTGGTCGCGACCCCCACCTCCCGCAGAACGTGAACCGGGGCGGTAGGCAGCGTGTCCGGGACCTCCACCGGAACGGGCCACTTGCGGAGCCTAAAGATCTTCTTCCGCTCTGTCCGCTCGAAGCGAAGCGCCGCTCGATTCACCTTGTCGACCAGTTCTCGGGATGAGACCAGATTCAGATTCCCCGAGATGCTCAGAGCACGCATCACTTCACCGAAGTCCATGATCCCCGCCCTCCCCGGTCGGAAGGGACGCTACGGCTACTCGCGCGACACCAACAAGATCCGTCCCCGGCGACCACCGATCTGGCGGCCGCTCGATCAGAGCAGTCCGCCGGCCCGCCGATCCGGGTGTCATCGCGGGGTGGTCTGTCGGAGCGGGGCCGGTGATCCTAGGCTCGGTGGATGGCGAGGTACTACGACGTGCACCCGGACAACCCGCAGCGCCGCACGCTCGGCCAGGCGGTCGACCTCATCCGGTCCGGCGGGGTGATCGCGTATCCCACCGACTCCTGCTTCGCGCTCGGAACCGGGCTGGACAACAAGGACGGCGTGGAGCGGATCAAGACCATCCGCAAGCTCGACGACCGGCACCACTTCACGCTGGTGTGCGAGAACTTCGCGCAGCTGGGCCAGTTCGTGCACATCGACAACTCGGTGTTCCGGGCGATCAAGGCCAGCACCCCGGGCAGCTACACCTTCATCCTCCCGGCCACCAAGGAGGTGCCGCGGCGGCTGATGCACCCGAAGAAGAAGACCGTCGGCATCCGCATCCCGCAGCACGTCACCGCGCAGGCGCTGCTGGCGCAGCTCGGCGAACCGCTGCTGTCGAGCACGCTGCTGCTGCCCGACGAGGAGGAACCGCTCACCCAGGGCTGGGACATCAAGGAGCGCCTGGACCACGAGGTGGACGCGGTGCTGGACTCGGGTGACTGCGGCACCGAGCCGACGACGGTCGTCGACTTCTCCAGCGGCGAGGCGGAGGTCGTGCGGTACGGCGCGGGAGATCCCGAGCGGTTCGAGTGACCCGCCGCGGGTGCTGGCATGCTGATCGGCATGCGGGTGCTCGTCGTCGAAGATGAACGTCGCGTGGCGGAGGCGCTGCGCACGGGGCTGGAAGCCGAGGGCTGGGCGGTGGACGTCACCGGGGACGGCCTCGACGCGCTCCGCCTCGCCGCCGACACCGAGTACGCGGCGATCCTGCTGGACATCATGCTGCCCGGCCTCAACGGGTACCGGGTGTGCGAGCGGCTGCGCGCGGCGGAGGACTGGACGCCGATCATCATGCTCACCGCGAAGGACGGCGAGTACGACGAGGCGGACGCGCTGGATTCGGGCGCCGACGACTACGTGACGAAACCCTTCTCGTACGTGGTGCTGCTGGCCAGGTTGCGCAACGCGATCCGGCGCCGCGCCACCGCCCGGCCGCCGCTGCTGCGCGTCGGTGACCTGGTGCTGGACCCGGCGCGGCGCAGCTGCGCGCGCGGTGACCAGGACATCTCGTTGACCAGCAAGGAGTTCGCGGTGCTGGAACTGCTGGCGCGCGGCGGCGGCCAGGTGGTGTCCAAGCGGCGGCTGCTGGAGAGCGGCTGGGACTTCGCCGCCGATCCGGACGTGAACCTGGTCGAGGTGCACATCAGCGCGCTGCGCCGCAAGATCGACAACCCGTTCGGGCGGCGCAGCATCCGCACCGTCCGCGGCCACGGCTACCGGCTCGTGCCGGACGGCGGCACCGAGAGCTGACCGGGCACCTCGGGCGCACGGCGGCGCGCCGGGCGCGGACCCCCACGTCCGCCACCCGGCGCGCTCGACCCGGGACGTCGTCCCGGCACCCCCTCCCGGCCAGGACGGCCGACCCCGATCAGCCGATCGGCGCGACGCCCGCCTCACCCGCCGGGACGCCCGGCGCGTCCGAGGGGACGCCGGGACGGCCCGGCTCGGTCGGCAGCGGCGGGATGGTGTCGCCCGGCGCGGGTGCGGGCACGCCCTCGGAGGGCGGGCCGTCCGGGATGCACGGCACGGTGTCGTCGGCCTCCGCGGCCGCGATCCCCTCCACCGGCGGCACACCCGGCTCACCCGACGGAACGCCCTCGACCGGCGGCACACCCGGCTCACCGGACGGGATGCACTCGATGGGCGCGGGCGGGCCATCCGGGATGCACGGCACGGTGTCCTCCGCCGCGCGGTCCTCGATCGGTGCCACGCCCGGCGCACCGGCCGGGACGCCCTCGATCGGGGGGACGCCCGGCTCACCGGAGGGGATGCATTCGATGGGCTCGCCCTGCACCGGGGCGGGAACCGGCGCCGGGGTGGCCGCGAAGGCCGTGCCCGCGCCGCCGAGGCCGAGCACCACGGCGCCGGCCGCGAGGGCGGCGGCCCGAACGATTCGCGTCTGTCGCATCTGCTGAGAACTCCTCTGGTCCGGTTCGCCACGGGGTGTTTCCGCGACGAGGACCACGATGGCGGGCCGAGCTGAAGCGGAGCTGTAGCAACCTGAAGATCGCTTCAGGTGCGGGTGGCATGCTGATCCGCATGCGGGTGCTCGTCGACCAGGACCACCGCGGCGCGCGCACGCCGCGCACCGGACGCGGACCGCGGCAGCGGCCCGCCGCGAACGGGTCGCGCACCCGGGCCGGGGGCACCGGTGCGTGACCCGCTGCGGCTGCGGCGCCTGTCGATCCGCGCCCGCACCACCCTCACCGCCACCGGCATCGTCGCGCTGGCCACCGTCGCGATCGGCCTGTCGCTCATCGGCTACCTGCACGGCAGGCTCACCGAGGAGTTGGACGCGGCGTTGAACGAGCAGCTCAGCCACGCGCGGACGGCGGTGCTGGCCGGGGTGGAACTCCCGGTGCGCACCGACGACGTCACCGTGCGGGCGATCCCCGCGGGCGCCGACTCGGCCCGCCCCGTCCCGGAACCCGGGGAGCAGCCGGCCCCGGACACCGGTGGAGAGCCTGCTCCGGACTCCGGGGTGCCGTCCGCCCCAGGCTCTGGGGTGCTGTCCGCCCCAGGCTCCGGCGTGCCGTCCGCCCCGGACACCGGGGTGCTGTCCGTCCCGGACTCCGGGGTGCCGGTGGGCCCGGACGCCGCCGAACCGATGAGCCCGCTGGACGACCTGCTCCCCCAGCCCGCGGAACCGCTGAGCACCCCGGACACGGGAGTCCGGGCCGACGAGCGCGGCAGCGGTGTGGAGCACTCCGGCGAGGAACCGGTCGCACCGCTGCGCACCGCTCAGGCCACTGTCGACACTCCCGGCGGGACGCAGACGCTCGTCGCCACCGCCTCCACCCGTTCCGTGCAGCGCGCCACCGAGGCGGCCACCACAGGGCTGCTGGTCGGGATGCCGGTGCTGCTGGCCGTCGTCGCCGCGCTCACCTGGTTCAGCACCCGCCGCGCACTGCGCCCCGTGGAGGCGATCCGGCACGAGTTCACCCGGCTGTCCGCGCACGACCTGCGCGGCCGGATGCCCGTCCCGGGGAGCGGCGACGAGATCGCGCGCCTCGCGCTGACCCTCAACGACACCCTGGACCGGCTGGACGATTCGGTGCGCAGGCAGCGCCAGTTCGTCGCGGACGCCTCGCACGAGCTGCGCAGCCCGCTGGCCGCGCTGCGCACCCCGCTGGAGGTGGCGCAGGCGCACCCGGAGCGGGCGGACTGGCGCGGCATCACCGACGGCACCCTCGACGACCTGGACCGGCTGGAGCGGCTCACCTCGGACCTGCTGGCGCTGGCCCGCATCGACGGCATGCCGCACACCCCCGGTGAGGCGCTGGACCTCGGCTCGCTCGCCGCCGACACCCTCGAACGCAGGCCGCCGACCCACCTGGCCCGGCACGCCGAGATCGAACCGGACGTGCTCGTCGACGGGCACCGCACCCACCTGTCGCGGCTGATCACCAACCTGCTCGACAACGCCGAAGCCCACGCCGAGCACCGGGTGTCGCTGAGCCTGCGCGTCGAGGACGGACGGGCGCGGCTCGACGTCCTCGACGACGGACCGGGCGTGCCCGCCGAATCCCGCGAGCACGTCTTCGAACGCTTCGCCCGCCTCGACACCGCCCGCGCCCGCGAACGCGGCGGCGCGGGACTCGGCCTGGCCCTCGCCCGCGAGATCGCCCAGCTGCACCACGGCACCCTCGCCATCACCGACTCCGACCGCGGAGCCCGCTTCACGGCGACGTTCCCGCTGGCGGACGCCTGACCTCAACGACCGGCGGACTTCCCGGCGTCGACCTCCGCGACGTAGTTCCGGGTGTCCGGCAGCGCATCGGTCGCCCGGCCGGGGCTTCGACGAAGGCCCACGTGAGACGGGGCATCGCCCGCTCGTCACCCCGCCGAGGGCCAGAGGTGATCAGCGATCATCCGCGACCATCCACATAGGACTTCGTCACGTGCGGCCACCCGCTCGTGCGGAGCACCCCACCAACGACGTGGGACAACGTCGTCGACGTCGAGATCAGGAATTTCCCGTGCCGGCCCACGTCGTTCGACACCAGCGCAGGAGCGCGGACCCGCCCCGCGCGGGCAGCCGGGTTTCATCTCATCCCCGAGCGCCCCGCAAGTACGCCCGCATAGACTCGGCCATCAGGGCGGCGCCGGACGGCAGGTGACCTTCCAGCGCGAATCCGGAACCGTCCTGCAACACCAGCGCGCACTGCGTCGGCCGGTGCTCCGGTCCGACGACCCGGCAGTCCGCGATCTCCGCGCGCTCCAACGTGAACCAGGGCGTCACCGGATCGCACTGCAACCGCTCACCCGGCGCGTTGGCACCGAACTCCTCCGGCAACGTTCCGACCAGCGCCCGGCCGACATCACCCCACCCGTGCCCGAGCTGACGCCACCCACCAGGACCGGTATCCACTGCTGCACGCCGGGGACCCACCAAGATCCCGAACCGATCAGGTGTCAACACCCACAGCACATCCCCCACCGAATGGCCCTCCGGCGGATCCGTCCGCACCAGCGCGACTGCTCGGCACTCCCGCCCGGGCCCGAACACCGTCAACCCCTGCAACGGTTTCCGGGTACCGCTGCCGCCATCGTCGCCGCCGCCGAAGATCCCGGTCAGCACGCCCGCGGCCACGGTGTCCCCGACCTTGCCGACCGCGCTCCCGAACCTCCTGCCCAACCCGGGCTTCGGCAGGCCGTACTCATCGCAGCCATCGACCCGGAAAGCCGTGCCACGCGTCCACAACGCCCACACGACCGGCTCACCCGGCTCGCACCACCACCGGCGAGCCACCAACGACGCGCCGAGCGCCTCGGACACCGACATCGAATTCCTCCCTCAGAGCACCGCCGTCTCGTCGGACGTGGCAGTCGGTACGCGCGCCAGCGACGCGCCCCGCCGCTCCACCACCGACATCCGACCCCTCCTGCTGAGTTGTGCTCGACCGGTCTCTCAGCGGGCGGTGGGGAACTCGGCGGAGTAGCCCTCGGCTCCGCCGTTGCGGATGAACAAGCAGGAGCCGTCGGTGAAGTCGACGCGCAAGAACGGGGCCCGCGGGATGCTGCGGCCCAACGGGGCCCAGCTCATCGACCCGATCCGAGCCAGCGGCACCTCGAAGTGCGACACCGCAGCCTTCGCGTCCTTGCGGGAAGCGAGACCCTCCGCGGCCTTCTGCACCTGCGCCGCCGCCGACCGGGCCCGGCCCAGCCAGCCCTTGCCCTCCGGCTCCGCCGGGCGCTCGGCGATCTTGCCCTGCTCCACCACCACCGCGAGCCGCGCCGAGCTCAGCGCCACGAACGCAACCCCCGGCATCACCGCGAGATGATCGGCGAACCGCACCGCGTCCAGCCCCGGCTCCGCACCGAACGCCCACCACACCACCGACGGGTCGTCGGCCCACTCGTCGTCGCGATATCCGCCCGACGACACCAACTCGCTCGGCAGCGGCCACGACGGGGAATCCACAGTAGACGGGTCTACATCGGACAACGGCTCGTGCGGCAACCGGGTCCGCCCGGACACCACCGAACCCGCATAGCCCTGCTCCGGCAACAACACCCAGATCAGCGACTCGCCCTCACCGAGCCATTCCTCCGCCAGCTTCGCCTGCCACTTCTCCCGCAACAGCTGCTGGTCCAACGGCGACAAGTCAGCCACGAGCACCCCGCATGAATCCCTGCACGCCTTCAGCCATCAACCGCGCACCCTCCGGCGAACGCGCGTTCAACGCGAAGCCCGAACCATCCTGCAACGTCAACACGCAATGCGCGGCATTCCCCTGCACCACCGGCTGGCACTCGGCGAACTCCGCACCGGTGAAGCTCAACCACTCCACCATCCGCTCCGGATCGATCCGCTCCCCCGGCGCGTTCCGGCCGAACTTCTCCGGCTCGGTACCCACCAGGATCCGACCCATCCCGCTCAACGTCTCACCCCATTCCCGCAACGCACTGGGCTCCTCCCGTTCCACCGGAGCAGGACGCCCCACCGGAATCAGCACCCCGAACCGACGCGGCGTCAACACCCACACCTGCTCGATCGCCGAAGCGTCCGCAGGACGCTCCGAGTTGTGCAACTGCACGGCACCGCACTCCGGAGATCCGCCGAGAACGGTCAGGTCGTAGACCCTCTTCGTCTCGTTCGGGCGCACTCCCGCGTCATCTCCGCCGCCGAACACCGCCGTGCCCAACACCGTTGCCGCCGACAACCCCGCCCTACCGACGGCGCGGCCCACCGACGACGCGGACGACCGCCGCTTCCGTTCCTCGGGAGGCAGCGGACGGCCGTACTCGTTGCAGCCCTCCACCCGGAACGTCCGACTCGCCACCTGGAACGCCCACACGATCGGCTCATCCGGCCCACACCACCAACGCCGAGCCACCAGCGCAGCCCCGGCCTCACCTGAGACGGACATGCTCATCCATTCGCCGATGCAGGAGTTCTCGGTCGCTCCATACCGTGCTCGTGTTCCGGAAGTGCTCAGGAATGGCGGAGGGAACCGGACTTGTCCACGTAGTCCCCTGCGGTCCTCTTGCGGATCAACAGCGTGGACCGGTCGGTGAAGCTCACTTCCAGGAAGTGCGCGGGAGGAATCGACCGTCCCGTTCGACGGGAGGCCACCGCCGCGATGTTCTCGATCGGCACCTCGAAGTAGGAGACCGGCAGCTTCGCGTCCTTGCGCGATCCCAAGCCTTCCGCGGTCTTCTGCACCTGCGCGGCGGCCGCCCGGGCACGGCCGAGCCACCCCGTGGCCTCTTCATCCGGCTGCGAATCGTCGTCGATCTTGCCCTGCTCCGCGACCAGCGCCAGCCGCGCGCTGGTCAGCACGAGCACGACGTTGCCGTGCGCAGTCGCGACATGATCGGCGAAGCGGACCGCGACGCGATCGGCCACATCCGCCAGTGCCCACCACACGACCGACGGGTCATCCGCCCACTCATCGTTCATGCAGGTTCCGGACGTGACCGGATCGCTCGGCAGCGGCCAGTTCGGCTGACACTCCACCCACTGCCGCGTACCTGGAGCCGGGATGTGCGGCGCGGTCATCCCGCCGGCCACGATCGATCCGGTGTAGCCGCGCATGGGGAGCATCAGCCATGCCACGGACTCACCGGACTCCGTCCAGTTGTCGGCGAGCCGCGTCTTCCACTCGGCGATGAACCGATTCTTCTCCGCAGAGGACAGGTCACGCACGTCCACTCCACTGTCGTCCTCGGGCGAACGCCTGCACGGCGTCCGTCATCGCGTCCACATCCCGGGAATACATGCCACGCACGGCGAAACCCGACCCGTCTCGCAGGACGATCTCGCAGTGAGTGGGGCGATTCTTCACCCCCGCCGAGCGGCACTCGGCGATATCACCGGGGCCCAGCTCGAACCAGGAACCCAGCGTGTCCGCATTCATCGGGGCACCGGCTTCATTCGCGCCGAATCCGCTCGAAGCGAGCACCGAGCGCCCCACTTCTCCCAAACCCCGTGCCACACCTCGCCAACCGGTGGGAGCCGGATCATCCGCAGCCGTCTCCTCCGGCAGCGGAACCAGGACTCCGAGACGGCGCGAGGTCAACACCCACAGGCTCTCCGTCGGTGGTGCCGGAGGCGGCGACTGCAACGACCGCACCGCATCGCACTGCGGCGACGAACCGAACACCCGCAAATCCTTTTCGGGCGGACCGCTGCGGTTCTTCTCGTACCGCTCGTTCCCCTCGGTCATCGCCGTCAGCGCAAAACCCAGGACACCGATCCCGACCTTGCCCGCCGCACCGGCCAATCGCTTGCCCACGCCCGACTTCGGCGCACCCGACGCATCCAGCCCACCGACCTCGAACTCAGTGCTGGTGACCCGAGTCGCCCACCACACCGGCTCATCCGGAGCGCACCAACCGGCACGCGCCGCAAGCGACGCGCCCAACCGCTCCACCACCGACATCCAAACCCCTCACTCACATGCTGAAACCGCGATCGGTCGCCGCCTGCCGGTCCTCCGAACTCGACGAATCCCGCGATTGGTCGTAGCCGTACTTCACGCCCTGCTCGATTCCCTCGTGGACGACCGCGTCGGTGCCCACGTGCGTGGCGGCGACGCCGAGGCTGTGCTCGCCGCTGATACCGACCGCTCCCAATCCCGCCTGAGTCACGTTCGCAGCCAACGCCTGCTCACCCGTGATCGAATCCCGCGCCGGACGCAGATCCCCGCCCCACGTGGTGCGTACATCTCCCCGGCGGTTGATGTCCGCGACCACTGTGCCTTCCGAGTCCCTGCGGTCCTCTCGCATGAACCTGTTTCCGGTAGTCGACGCCATGGAGGGATTTGCTCGCGCTTCCGCCAGCGCATCTTTCGCACTGTCAAGACGATCTTGAGCACCCTCGACCCCTTTGTCCACATCTCGTTGCAGACGCCGGACGGCATCCATCTCCTTCGCTGTGCTCGTGTCCCCCCGGGTGACGATCTTGGCGACCGGGTTTCCGTCGATCTGACGGGCCACCCACCGCTGGGCCGTGTTCCCGTCCCGGAGCCCGTTCATCTTCTCCACCACCTTGCGGAGGGGGCCGCTGCGGAGCTTTTGGAGGAACTCCTCCAGCTTCGTGATCAGGGGCTTCAGCTTGTGGAGGAGTTCGGCGGCCTTGGTGCCGAGGCGGGTGCCGGTGATGGCGACCTGGGAGGCGGTGAGCCCGGAGGCGGCGGCGACGGAGGCGCCCGCGGTGATCCAGGACGCGGCCAGCGCCGCGATCCACTCGATGATGAGGCCCATCACGAGTTCCTGGAGGATGTCCACGATCATCTCGACGCACATGTCGAAGATGTCGGCGGCGAAGTTCAGGACCTGGGCGAGGCCGCGGACCTCTTCGGCGAACGCGGCGGCGCCGCCGGAGAACTCCTCCATCTGCTTGCGGAACGCGTCCCCGGCCTGGCCTTCCCACACGGGTCGGGTGGCGGCGGCGCGCTGCTGCTCCTGCTCACCGAGGCCGTCGACCCAGTCGGCGACCTGCTCCCAGCCCTTGCCGGTGCTGCGCATCTGGTCCGGGTCGCCGACCAGCGGTTCGATGCCCCACTCGACCAGCGGGCTGATCACCAGGGAGATGAGGAAGCCGAGTCCGTTGTCCACGAACGCCTGGCCGGGGCTGAGCGCCATGTCCAGCTGTTCCATGCGGGCGTTGACGGTGGCGATGGCGACGTCCGGCGGGTTGTCGGCGCGGGCCAGGTCGTTGCTGGTGGACACCGCGGACGAGCCGTACTCGGCGGTCCGCCCCATGTAGCTGCGGCCGGGCCCGCCCGCGCCGTTGACCTCGCCGAGCGAGGCTGGGCCGCCGCCGGAGACCCGCATCCCGCTGAGGTCGATCTTGCCCAGGTCGTCGGCCTGGGTCTGGTCCATGTCCTGGTAGTCCTGGGCGCAGTCCTGCACGGCCTGCGAGATGTGGCTCATGAACCCGCCGGCCTGCGCGGCCAGGTCGCGGCACTCCTCCAGGGAGTCGAAGTAGTGGAACGCCAGCAGCTCGCCGATCGGGCCGAAGCAGTCGTCGCTGACCCGCGCCTGCTCCAGCACCGCGGACAGCTGGTCCAAGTGCTCCGACACGCCCTGGGAGCCTTGGCTGTGCGCCGACAGCGCCTCCGGTGCGACGTTCAAGGTCACGGTCGTCCCCCCAGGACTCGAAGCGGTGCGCCCACCACCGATCAGTGGTGGCGATACTACTGCGACGATCTCGAGCCCTGGTCCGTTCCCGCCGATCCGGTCGGCCGGAGGCGGAGCTCACCGCCTCCGGCCGCGCGGGATCAGCCCCAGATGTCGGCCGCCCACTCCGGGTGGTCGACGAACGGGTTCCGGTTGTGCTGGAACTGGTCGAAGATGACCTCGTTGCGGTTCTTCTCGAAGTCGTCCGGCGGGTCCTGGGCGTTCCACTCCAGCAGCACCGACTGGCGGCCCATCGCGGGCGCGCTGCCGTTGTCCACCTGGTCGTTGAGCTCCAGGTCGGGGGCGCCGTCCTCGCCTTCGTAGCGCACCGCCATGTACATGATCATGCGGGCGACGTCGCCCTTGACCTCGTCGCGGGGCTCGAAGGAGTCGTCGTCGGTGAAGTTCCCCTCGGCCTCGTCGACCGGGCTGCCGCCCATGTCGAAGTCCTTGTTGCCGCGCGCCGAGTTGACCGACACGTCGGTGGGGCGCAGGTGGTGCACGTCGGTCCCCGGGCCGGGGGACGTGCCGAAGTCGCCGTGCGACT
The DNA here is from genome assembly GCF_040643635.1 of Saccharopolyspora sp. NPDC047091. NCBI lineage: Bacteria > Bacillati > Actinomycetota > Actinomycetes > Pseudonocardiales > Pseudonocardiaceae > Saccharopolyspora > Saccharopolyspora sp. NPDC047091. Next base: position 17,427 of record NZ_JBEYUS010000029.1, on the reverse strand, counting down.
TCGCCCAGGTGTGCTCCCGGTTCCACTGGTCGGCGCCGCCGCCGTTGGTGTCCTTGCCCTGCGAGCGGCCGGAGTACAGCAGGATCACGTTGTCCGGGTTCGCCGGGTCCTGGTCGGTGACCTTCAGCGCGTCCCACACCTCGTCGTAGGTGAGCTGGTCGTTGGTGCTGATGATGTCGTTGAGCGCGGCCTTCAGCTCCGGGCCGGTCTTGCCCAGCGCCGGTTCGTAGTAGGAGTCGTCCGCGGCCACCGGGCGGTCGGCGCCGCCCAGGTCGATCGGCGCGGCGGAAGCGGGCAGCGGCAGCGCCACGGCCAGCGGCAGCACGCCTGCCAGCGCGAAGCGTTTCCAACGGGTCTGCAGCACGAGCGCGGTCCTCTCCCGGAAAGAGCGGCGCCGTCCGCGCACTGATGAATTCACGAGGGCGCCGCAGAACACGGTCAAGGCCGAATTCTGGCACGCGGATCAGCGCCGCCGGGTGCGGCGTTCGGCGCAATCACACGTCCGCCGAATGACCCAATCGCACCGAGAACGCCAGCTCAGACCAGGCTCGGACCAGCGGGAACGGGAAAACCGTTGAATTTCGCCGACCAGAATTCAGGAACGGTCTTCCGGCGCGTGAACCATTCGCGCCGGAATTCCGCGAAATACGGAAACAGCGGCGTTCGGGTGATGCTCGAAAATGCGGGACCGCGGTTTCAGCCGCCGTCGGTCCACGTCGGCGGAGCCACCACGTGCAGCGCGTTGCGGGCCACCGAGAACCGCTGCGGCGTGTTCGCCACCAGCTCGCCGTCCACGTTGATCGGCAGCTCCTCGTCGGTGTTCACCACGACCGAGCCGGTGCGCACGTGCGTCACCAGCGAGCTGTCCGTCGTGCTGCCGGTGCGCAGCTCGCGGGCCATCGACAGCAGCCGCAGCGGACTGCCGTTGCGCAGCACCGACACGTCCAGCATCGCGTCGTCGATGCCCGCGTCCGCCGCCGCCAGCTGGCCGCCGCCGAAGTAGCGGCCGTTGGCCACCGAGATCTGCAGCAGGCCGTCGAGCCGCATCGTCTCGTGGTCGCCGTCCGGGAACTCCAGGGTCGCCGCGAACGGCCGGTGCCTGCGCAGCGCCCGCGCCGTCGCCACCGGGTACGCCAGCGGACCCACCCTGCGCTTCAGCAGCGGCGACATGTGCTGGGCGACCGCGGCGCCGAGTCCCGCCGAGGCCCGGTTGACGTAGAAGTTCCCGCCGCAGCGCCCCAGGTCCACGTCCACCACGTGGCCGCGCGCGATGGTGCGGCAGGCGCCGTCCAGGTCAGCCGGGATGTGCATGGTGCGGGCGAAGTCGTTGGCCGTGCCCAGCGGCAGCAGGCCCATCGGCACCTCGCGGTGCGCCAGCACGTCCACCACCGAGCTGACCGTGCCGTCACCACCACCGAGCACGATCAGGTCGTGCCCGTCCTCGACGGCGCCCTCCACGACCTCCACCAACCGGGAGGCGTCCCGCAGGGGGTGCACCGCGTGCAGCGGCACGTCCAGCGCGCGCAGCAGGTCCTCGGCGTGCGAGCAGGCGCGTGCTCCGGACCGCGATTGCGCGTTGACGATCAGGGCAGCCTTGGTGACGTGGCCGTCGTAGCGGATGGTTCCTCCTCCGGTCACCCGAAGGCTACCGGCGGAGTGCCCGCGCCCGGTCGTCGCCGCTGGTGAGGACGCTCACGCCGGTTGGATCAGCTCCACGGTGGTCCCGTCCTGGTCCCGCACGTACGCGAAGCGCGTCCCGGCGCGCGGCCCCTCGGCCATCGTCTGCGGCGAGCCCGCGGGCTCCCAGCCCGACTCGGCCGCCGCCGCGAGCAGCGCGTCGATGTCGTCCACCCGCAAGGCGAGGTGCTGCGCGCCCACGTCGCACGGGCGCGAGCGCACGCGGGCGCGGTCCGCGGGGGCGTTGTACTGCAGCAGCTCGATGCGGTGGCCGGGGACGACGACCACCGCCAGGTCGATGTCCGCGCCCGGCACGCCGGTGACCTGGGCGGCGAACTCGCCGGTGAGGCGCCCGCGGCGGGCCGGCTCGAAGCCGGCCGCATCGGAACTCCAGCGAGCGGTCCAGGTCGGCGACGGTGATGCCGGTGTGGTCGGCGGCGGTGACGCGGAAGGACACGGCCCCGTCCTGCGACGGCCCGGCCGCCCGCGAGGTGCGGGGGCCGGGCCCTCGAGCGGGTGCGGCGGGTTTTCCCGGTCCGGACGTGCGGCGGCCCCCGCCCGCGGGGGATGCGGGCGGGGGCCGGGTCGGGGTCCGGAGCCTCGGGGCGGCGCCGGGTTCTTCGGAAGGCCGTTCCCTCTCCAGGTGGCCTGGTCCCGGGTGGCCGTGCGGCGGAGTTCTCGGGGTGGCCGCGCGGCCGGGGTCTTCAGGTGGGGGACTGCGGTGCGGGCCGCTCGGAGTGCGGCCCGCACCGTGGGATCAGCCCGCCAGCTTCTTCAGGTCGCCGACGCTGCCCTGGAAGTGGTTCTGGTCGACCGAACCGTTCACGCCGGAGACGCTGCCGTCCTCGGTGTACTGCCAGAAGTTCCAGTCCTTGAAGCCCTGGGGCACGGTCGGCTCGTCGACGCCGTAGGAGGCCAGCCACAGCGGGTGGTCCGAGTAGCTGTCGGTGCCGCCCATGCACTCGTTCCAGAACGACGGGTTGGCGTAGATGATCGGGTCACTGCCGGTCGCGGACTTCACCTTGTCCGTGAAGGTGTCGGTCCACTTGTGCATCTCGGGGACGGACAGGCCGTAGCAGCCACCACCGGACGGGTCGACCTCCAGGTCCAGCACCGGAGGCAGGCTCTTGCCGTCCTTCTGGTAGTCGGCGACCTGCAGCAGCTTGTCGGCCTGCGCCTCGGCGGACTCGTCGGGGCGGGCGAAGTGGTACGGCGCGGCCAGCAGGCCGGCGTCCTTCGCACCGTGGTACTGCTCGGCGTACTTCGGGCTGGTGAAGTCGGTGCCGTCGGTGGCGAGCACGAACGTGAAGTTCTGCCCGGACGCGGCGACCTTCTTCCAGTCCACCGAACCGTTGTGGTTCGAGACGTCGATGCCCTTGGCGGGCGGACCGGGCACCGGGCCCGAGTCCTCGGAGTCGGAGTCGTCGTCGGGGGTCTCGTCGAACAGGCCGGCGGAGTTCTGCCCGCCCTGCTGGGACGCCGCGGGGATGTCGTCCACGTGCGCGGCGGTGCGGACGTCGTCGTGCGAACCGGTGCTCACGCTGAGCACCGCGACGCCCACCACGCCCAGCGCGGCCAGTCCGGCACCGGCCTTCATGGCCCGCAGCCGCGGCTGCGAGGTGCGGTGCTGCCCGCCGTGGTCCTGCTCGCGGAACTTGGCGGCGGCGCGGTCGGCCCACGGGCCGACGGTCTCCTCGACGCGGCGACCGGCGGTGGAGTTCCGCGCCTTGCTCAGCAGCGGCAGCACCGCCAGCCACAGCCGGCGCAGCAGCGGCAGGATCTTCTGCCAGACCTGGTGGGCGTAGGGCCGCACCCGGTCCACACCGGAACGCACCGCGCGGTCGGCGCCCAATGCCGTGTCCCGCCATGCGTTGCTGTTCGCCGAAGCGGGCTGCGTCGTCTCGGGGGTCTGGTTCTCGGGGGTCGGGGTCTCGGGGTTCTCGTGTCGATCGGGGGGTGTCACGTGGACCCACACTCCGGAACGGAGCGTGTACGTGCATCGCGGTTTCTACGTAGGGAGGTACCTGGTTCCGGTTCTCCAGGCCACCGCGACCCCTCCGATCCGTCACCCGCGGTGCACATTCCCGGGGTAGCCGGAGAGGTGGCTCACTTCCGGGGGAACCGGCGGGCCGGGGGCGCGATGCCGTCCGGGGCCGCGGGTTCGCGCGGGGCGCCGTCACCCTAACGGACGACGGCTAGGACGAACGGCGCCGGACCCAGGCCGCGAGCTCGTCCCGGTCGGCGAAGCCGAGCCGCTCCAGCACCTGCTCGGCCTCCACCTCCCCGGCGAGGGGTTCCACGCCGAGCCGCTCGGCGATCTCCGCCGCGGGCGTCCCGGCCGCGAGCAGCACCGCCGTCTCCACCTCCCGCGGGGACAGCGCGCCCGCGTTCGCCCCGGACGGCACCGACTCCGGCCGGGACCCGCTCTCGCCGAGCGCGTAGGCGACCATCTCCGACAGCTCCCACTCCGCACCCTCGCGGCTGGCGGCCCGGAACTCCTCCTCGCCGAGGACCTGCCAGGACCAGGCCATCGCCACCGCGTCGTAGTCGTCGAAGTACACCGAGTCGCCCATCTCGCCGCCGTTGGCCTTGCGCAGCGCCTTCGAGGCGCCCATCAGCCGCGCCGCCCGCCGCGGCTGGCCCGCGGCGGCGGCGCACCAGGACAGCACCTCCAGGTAGACGCCGAGCCCGGCCAGGTCGTGGGCCAGCTGCTGCAACCGGATCGCCTGCTGGATCAGCAGCGACGCCTCCCGCGGGTCGCCGCCGCGCCACCGGTGCAGGGACACCACCCACAGCACGTAGCTCTTCGTCCACGGCGCCCCGAACGTCTCGCACAGCCGCAGGCACTCGGCCGCCGACTCGGCCCCGCGCGGGTCGTGCCGGTAGAACCCGAGGCAGGCCAGCAGGATCATCGCGTTGGTGTAACCGAACAGGTTCCCGGTGGCGGTGTGGCCGATCGCGGAGCGCTCCAGGTACCAGGCCGCCTCGTCCAGCCGCCCGCGGAGCATCACCGCCATGCCGCGGGTCCCGTCCACCCTGGCCTGCAGCCCGCGGTCCCCGATCCGCTCGGCGAGCCGGACCGCCTCGGTCAGCGCCGCCTCCGCCGCGTCGAGGTCGGTCAGGTTCAACGCCAGGAACGCCGCCGTGGACAGGCAGTCGGCGCGTTCGGCCACCGGCTCCGGCACCGCCGCCACCGAGCTCCACAGCCACTCGTAGCCCTCCCGCAACGCGTTGCCGGAGAACCAGAACGACCACAGCTTCGCCGCGGTCGCCGCCGCCACTCGCGCCCGGTCCGGGTCGGCGAGGTCGTGCTCCAGGACCAGCCGCAGGTTCGGGTGCAGGTGGATCATGTGGTGGATCCACTCCAGCTGCCGCGGCCCGAACACCTCGTTGCTGTAGCGGTCGGCGAGGTCGTGCAGGTAGGCGGCGTGCCGGGCGCGGACGACGGCCTCCTCCCCGTCGGCGTGCAGCCGGGCCAGGCCGAACTCCCGGATGCTGTCGAACATGCGGTAGTAGTCGGTGCGCGCCATCTCGTCGTGCTCGCGCACCACCACCGATTTCGACACCAGCACGTCCAGCGACTCGTCGACGTCCGCGGCGGTGAGCCGCTCGTCGCCGCACACCTCGCGGACGGCGGCCGCGTCCCACTCGCCGACGAAGCAGGACAGCCGCGCCCACAGCAGCTGCTCGCGCGGAGTGCACAGCCCGAAGCTCCAGCCGATGGACTCCTCCAGCGCCTCGTCCCTGGACGGCTGGTCCCCGCTGGTGAGCAGCGCGAACCGGTCGTCGAGGCGGTCCAGCACCTCCGCGGGCGTGGAGTCGCCGAGCTGGGCGGCGGCGAGCTCGATGGCCAGCGGCATCCCGTCCAGCCTGCGGCAGATCCGCACCACCGCGTCCCGGTTGCCCTCGTCGAGGCCGAACCCGGGCACGACGGCGGCGGCCCGGTCGGTGAACAGGCTGACGGCGTCGGCGAACACGTCGCCGTAGGCGCGGTCGGGCGCATCGTCCTCGGCGGGCAGCGACAGCGGCGCCACCGGCAGCACCAGCTCCCCCGCCACGCCCAGCGCCTGCCTGCTGGTGGCCAGCACGTGCACGTCCTCGTGCTCGGTGAGCAGCCTGCGCGCCAGCCGGGCCGCCGCGCCGAGCACGTGGTCGCAGTCGTCGAGGATGATCAGCACCCGCTCGCCGCGGAGCCGGGACACCAGGTCCTCGGCGGGGTTGCCCGGGCCGGGCCTGCCGCCGAGCGCGGCGGCGACGGTCTGCGGCAGCAGCGCCGGGTCCTGCACGTCGGAGAGCGCGACCAGCACCACCCCGTCCGGGTAGGCGCGGCGCAGCTTGCGCGCGAGGCGCAGCGCCAGCCTGCTCTTGCCGACCCCGGCCGGGCCGGTGAGCGTGAGCAGCCGCCCCGAGTACATCTGCCTGCGAGCTTCGGCGAGTTCCCGGCGCCTGCCGATGAAGCTCGTCGTCTCGGGAGGCAGCCGTCCCCGCGAGCCGCGCGTGACGTCCGCAGCGTCCACGTGCCCACCTCCCGCAACCGAGCGTAGGCCCCCGCGGGCCACCGCACCGGGTGCGGAACCGCAGGCCACGGGCCGTGCCGACACGCCGAAGCGCGCACCGGGCGAGCTTGATCGGGACGTCGGGCAGAATGCACGGACGGTTCTGGGCGGAGATCAGGAGAGGTGTCGGGACATCGTGACGACGGCTGTGCATCAGAGGATCGCCGAGGAGATCGGCGTGCGGGAGCGGCAGGTCGAGGCCGCCGTCAGCCTGCTCGACGGCGGCGCCACGGTGCCGTTCGTCGCGCGGTACCGCAAGGAGGCCACCGACGGGCTCGACGACGCGCAGCTGCGCACCCTGGAAGAACGGCTGCGCTACCTGCGCGAGCTGGAGGAGCGGCGCAGCACGGTGCTGGAGTCGATCCGCTCGCAGGGCAAGCTCGGCGCCGAGCTGGAGGCCCGCATCAACGCGGCCGACTCCAAGGCCCGCTTGGAGGACATCTACCTGCCGTACAAGCCGAAGCGGCGCACCAAGGGCCAGATCGCGCGGGAGGCCGGGCTCGAACCGCTCGCCGACCTGCTGCTGTCGGACCCCGGGCAGGACCCGCGGGAACGCGCCGCCGAGTACGTCGACGCCGACAAGGGCGTGGCCGACGCGGGCGCGGCGCTGGAGGGCGCCCGGGCGATCCTCGTGGAGCGCTTCTCCGAGGACGCCGACCTGGTGGGCGAGCTGCGCGAGCGCATGTGGTCCCGCGGCCGGGTGACCTCGCGGGTCCGCGAGGGCAAGGCGGACGAGGGCGCGAAGTTCGCCGACTACTTCGAGTTCGACGAGCCGTTCGAGCAGCTGCCCTCGCACCGCATCCTGGCGCTGTTCCGCGGGGAGAAGGAGGAGGTCCTCGACCTCGGCCTCGAACCCGACGACGGCAGCGAGCAGGAGGGCCCGACCCCGTACGAGCGGGAGATCGCGCGGCGCTTCGAGATCGCCGACCGGGGCAGGCCCGCGGACCGCTGGCTCGGCGAGGTGGTCCGCTGGGCGTGGCGCACCCGCATCCTCACCCACCTGGGCATCGACCTGCGGCTGCGGCTGCGGCAGGCCGCCGAGGACGAGGCGGTGCGGGTGTTCGCGGCGAACCTGCGGGACCTGCTGCTGGCCGCCCCGGCGGGCACCCGCGCCACGATGGGCCTGGACCCGGGCTTCCGCACCGGGGTGAAGGTCGCCGTGGTCGACGGCACCGGCAAGCTGGTGGCCACCGACACCATCTACCCGCACCAGCCGCAGCAGCGCTGGGACCAGGCGCTGGCCTCGTTGGAGAAGCTGGCCCGCGCGCACGGCGTGGACCTGATCGCCATCGGCAACGGCACCGCGTCCCGCGAGACGGACCGGCTCGCCGCCGACCTGATCAAGCGGCAGCCGGACCTGGGCCTGACGAAGATCTCGGTGTCTGAGGCGGGCGCCTCGGTGTACTCGGCCTCCGCCTACGCGTCCCGGGAGCTGCCGGAGCTGGACGTCTCGCTGCGCGGCGCGGTGTCCATCGCGCGCCGGTTGCAGGACCCGCTGGCCGAGCTCGTGAAGATCGACCCGAAGTCGATCGGCGTCGGCCAGTACCAGCACGACATCACCGAGACGAAGCTGTCCCGCTCGCTGGACGCGGTGGTGGAGGACTGCGTGAACGCGGTGGGCGTGGACGTCAACACCGCCTCGGTGCCGCTGCTGACCCGGGTGTCCGGCATCGGTGAGGGCCTCGCCGAGAACATCGTGGCGCACCGGGACGGCAACGGGCCGTTCCGCTCCCGCAAGGGGCTCAAGGACGTGGCGCGGCTGGGGCCGAAGGCGTTCGAGCAGTGCGCGGGCTTCCTGCGCATCCCGGACGGCGACGACCCGCTCGACTCCTCCAGCGTGCACCCCGAGTCCTACCCGGTGGTGCGGCGCATCCTGGAGGCGACCGGGGCGGAGCTGGGCGCGGTGATCGGCAACGAGCGGGTGCTGCGCGGCATCAAGCCCACCGACTTCGTCGACGACTCGGTGGGGCTGCCGACCGTCACCGACATCCTCTCCGAGCTGGAGAAGCCGGGCCGCGACCCGCGTCCCACGTTCCAGACGGCGACCTTCGCCGACGGCGTGGAGAAGATCGGCGACCTGCAACCGGGGATGCGGCTGGAGGGCGTCGTGACGAACGTGGCCGCGTTCGGCGCGTTCGTGGACGTCGGGGTGCACCAGGACGGCCTGGTGCACGTGTCGGCGATGTCGAAGAACTTCGTCAACGACCCGCACGACGTGGTGAAGTCCGGCGACGTGGTGAAGGTGAAGGTCCTCGACGTGGACGTCCCGCGGAAGCGGATCTCGCTGACGCTGCGGCTGGACGACGAGGTCGGCGCCGAGCGCGGCCAGGGCTCCGGCGGCCAGGGCTCCGGCGAGCGCCGCGGCGGTCGTCCCGGTGGCGGTGGCGGCAAGAACGGCGGCAACGGCCGCGGCGGCGGTGGCGGTAAGGGCGGCGGCCAGCGCAAGCGCGACTCGGCCCCGGCCGGCGGCGCCATGGCGGACGCGCTGCGCCGCGCAGGCTTCAACAACCGCTGAGCGGACCGCCCCTCCGCGCCAGGTGCGGGTCGGAGCCGGTGGCGGGACTTCACTGCTGAACCGGCCCGACGGGTCTTGTCGGTTTCCCGTCAGCGGCGAAGCCGCTGAGCCGACGACCACGCCGCCGGCCCGCACCGCCGCGGGTTCTCAGCGGCTTCCTCGCGAGGACGGCGATGTCGCCGTGTGCCGGACGCACAGCGGACATCGATCCCGCAGCGAGGAAGCCGCTGAGGTTCCGCCACCCGAGCACTACGCGGCAGCAACAGCGAGACAGGCAGTCAGCGGGTCCCCCCGCGGCGGGATCGTCCTCATCGGTGGCGGAGAGCCACCGGTGAGCACGGCGGCCTCGCGGGGGAACCGCTGAGCAGCCGCGGTCGATCGGGCGGCTCCGCCACCGGCAGGACGACGGCACGGCCGGCCGCGCGGGTGCACCGGTGCGCGAGGCCGTGCTGCCCCGCAGCGCACGACGCCCCGGGGATCACCCCGCTTCGCCGGGGTTCTCCTGGTCCCTGAGCAGGGCGACCAGCCGGTCGCCGAGGATGTCGGGGATGACGCGTTCCGCGGAGCGCGCGGCGGCGGCGTTCAGCGCGGACATCGCCAGCGGCCGCAGCCGCCGCACCACCTCGGTGTAGCGCGCCACCTCGGCGTCGTCCCAGGCCGTGTCGGCCGGTTCGAGGACGTGCGTGCGCACCAGCGACACCAGCGACTCGGACACGTGGTCCACGTCGGCCTGCAGCTGCTCGGCGAGTTCGAGCACCTCGGCGAGCGGCACCCCGAGCCGCACGAGTTCGCTGCCCGCGTCGAGCAGCTGCGGGCTGGGGGCGACGAATCGGGCGCCCCACCGCTCCAGCAGGTTCAGCTCGATGGCGCGGCGGATGTTCTGCTGGTTGAGCTGGCCGCGGAACATCTCGCGCAGCTGCGACAGCGAGTAGACCCGCGGCGACTGCTCCGCCCAGGACTCCCCCATGACCTCTTCGAGGCCGAGCACCTCGGCGAGGCTGCGTCCCGATTCCCACGCCGACAGCATTTCGCGGATCTGCGCGAACGCGTAGCCGCGCCCCAGCATGTTGATGATCATCCGGAGGCGCACCAGGTGCGCGTCGGAGTAGATCGCCAGCCGCCCTTCGCGGCGCGGCGCGGGCAGCAGCTCCCGGTCCTGGTAGACCCGCACGTTGCGCACCGTCGTTCCCGCGGCGCGGGCCAGGTCGTCGATCCGGTATTCGGCCACCCGCCGGAGTGTAGTTCGTCCGGTGATCATTCGGGGGCGGGTGACGGAGGTCCGCGCGGCCGGGGGTGCGGCGCGGACCTCCGTCCGGGAGCGGAGGTCGTTCGGGGGGCGTCAGACCTCCGCTCGCTCCTCCTCCCGCTCGCCGTCCTGCTCAGCCGCTCGGCGGCGGGGCAGGAGGCGGGCGAGCAGCGGCCACACCAGGATCAGCACGACCACGGTGTAGACCGCGATGGAGAACGGGGTGTTGATCAGACCGGTGACCTGACCGTCACTGATCTGCAACGCGCGCCGCATCTGCTGCTCGGCCGTCGGCCCCAGGATCACCGCGATGATCGCGGGCAGCACCGGCAACCCGTAGCGGCGCATCGCGAACCCGATGAGCCCGATGATGAACAGCACCAGCAGGTCCAGCGAGGACCCGCCGACGGCGTACGCGCCGATGCTGGCGAAGAACAGGATGCCCGCGTACAGGTAGGGCCGCGGGATCTGCAGCAGCTTCGCCCACACCGGTGCCAGCGGCAGGTTCAGCACCAGCAGCAGCACCGAGCCGATGAACATGCTCGCGATCAGCGCCCACACCAGGTCCGATTCGCGCTGGAACAGCAGCGGACCCGGCTGGATGCCGTACTGCTGGAACGCGGCGAGCATGACCGCGGCGACGGCCGTGGTGGGCAGGCCGAGGGTGAGCATCGAGACCATGGTCCCGGCGGCGGAGGCGCTGGCGGTGGCCTCCGGACCGGCGACGCCCTCGATGGCGCCCTTGCCGAACTCGTGCCTGTTGCGGGACAACCGCTTCTCGGTGACGTAGGACAGGAAGGTGGGGATCTCGGCGCCGCCGGCGGGGATCGCGCCGAACGGGAAGCCGATCAGCGGCCCGCGCAGCCACGGCTTCCAGGAGCGCCGCAGGTCCTCCTTGCCGAGCCACGGCCGCCCCACCGGGATCGGTTTGCCGGAGGTGTGGCGCAGGTGCGCGGCCACCCACAGCGACTCGCCGATGGCGAACAGCCCGACGGCGACGATGACCACGTCGATGCCGTCGGCCAGCGACAGCAGCCCGAAGGTGAGCCGCTGCTGCCCGGTCATCTCGTCCAGCCCGATCAGCCCGATGGTGAGCCCGATCAGCAGCGAGGCGAACCCGCGGATGCGGGAGTTGCCGAGCACCGAGGTGACCGCGATGAACGCGAGCACCATCACCGCCAGGTAGTCCGGCGCCCCGATGTTCACCGCCGCCGAGGCGACCGTGGGCGCGAGCAGGGTGAGCAGCGTGATGCCGATGAGCGCGCCGATGAAGTGCCCGATGGCGGCGGCGGCCAGCGCCTGCGATCCGCGGCCCTTGCGGGCCATCGGGTTGCCTTCCATCGCGGCGACGACGGCGGCGCTCTCCCCCGGCGTGTTCAGCAGGATGGAGGTGGTGGAGCCACCGAACATGCCGCCGAAGTAGATGCCGGCGAACATGATGAACGCTCCGGTCGGTTCCAGCGCGTAGGTGACGGGCAGCAGCAGCGCCACCGCCATCGCCGGCCCGATGCCGGGCAGCACGCCGATCGCGGTGCCCAGCAGCACGCCGAGCGCGGCCCACACCAGGTTCATCGGGGTCAGCGCGGTCGCGAACCCCTGCATCAGCAGGTCGAACGAGGATTCCACTTCACAGCACCCCCATCAGCGGTCCGCCCGGCAGGGGCACCCCGAGCAGCTGGTCGAACACGACGTAGGTGGCGACGGAGAGCACCGCGGAGATCAGCGGGTCGCGCACCGGGTTCCGGCTGCCCAGCGCGTACGCCGAGCCCCAGAACAGGATCATCCCGGACAACGGGAATCCGATGATGTTGATCAGCACGGCGTTGGCGAGGAACGCGGCGGTCAGCAGCAGCACGGTCCGCCAGTCGCTGGGCGCGTCCAGGTCGACGTCCTCGCCCGTCTCCGCCGAGCCGCGCCCGCCGCGGAGCACGTCGCGGGCCAGCAGCGCGGCCACGACGAGCAGCAGCCCGCCGACGAGGAACGGCACCGTCTTCGGGCCGATCGGGCCGCGCTGGGTGAAGTCGGTGGCGATGGTGGCGGCGTCGACGAGCACGACGACGCCGAGCGCGGCCAGCAGCACGCAGATGCCGAGTTCGGAGTGGTCCTTGAGCCACTGCCTGCGGGAGGTTCCGGTGGTGTTCATGCCAGCCCCAACTCCTCCAGCACCGAGACGACGCGGTCGTTCTCCTGCTCCAGGAACCCGCCGAACTCCGGGCCCGGCTGGAACGCGGGCGTCCACCCGTTGCGGCGCATCGCCTCCTGCCACTCCGGGGAGTCGTTGAGCCGGGTGAACAGGCCGACGAGCTTCGCACGGTCCACTTCGGACAGATCGGGCGGCGCGACGATGCCGCGCCAGTTGGTGAACAGCACGTCCAGCCCGGCTTCGCGCAGCGTCGGCGCGTCCACCCCGGGCAGCCGGTCCGGGCCGGTCACCGCGAGCACCCGCAGCTCCCCGGCCTCGATCTGGTCCCGGTACTCGCCGATGCCGGAGACGCCGAAGTCGACCTTGCCGCCGAGCACCGAGGCCAGCAGCTCACCGCCACCGTCGAACGGCACGTAGTTGACCTGCTTCGGGCTGAGCCCGATGGCCTTGGCGATGAGCATCGGCGCCAGGTGGTCGGGTCCGCCGGGCGAGGAACCGCCGCCGACGGGCGTCTGCCCGGGATCGCGCTTCCAGTCCGAGACGAGCTGGTCGAACGTGCGGTACGGCGAATCCTTCGCGACGACGACCACTTCGGGTTCTTCGACGAGCTTCGCGACCGGCGTGGTGTCCTGCAGGGACACCGGCGAGTGGTTGGTGTAGACGCTGCCGACGACGCCGAGGCCCATGGACATGGCGAGCTTGCCGTTGCCCCGCTCGCCGACGACGCGGCCGAGGCCGACGGTGCCACCCGCGCCGGGCAGGTTGAACACCTCGACGTTGCCGTTGAGCTTCGCGTCCTCCATCGCCTTCACGGCGGTGCGGGCGGTGATGTCGTAGCCGCCGCCCGGCGAGTTCGGCACCAGCATTCGCAGGCCGCGGATCTGCTGCTCGGTCTCGTCGCCGGAGCCGGTGCTCACCAGCGGTGGCACCAGCAGCACGAGCAGCAGGGAAGCGACCACGGACAGCGCGCTGCGCAGGCGCACGGCGATCCCGCCTCTCCGTTGTGGTGGGAAGTGACCCGGATCATGCTGCACTGCGGGGTGCGCGCTGTCGTCCTTGCGAACCTAACGGTGGTTGTGTTCGTTGTGTCACCGATTCGAAGCCACCCTTCCACCCGCCCGCGCAGGTCAGCGGGTTAGCGTCGGTCGGACCACGCGACGCGGCGAGGGAGGTGGGGCATGCGCGGGCCGCTTTCGCGCCAGCTGCTCGGCTGGCAGCTGGCGATCATCCTGGTGCTGCTGGCCTCGGTCGCGGTGTTCTCGGTGTCGCAGTCCAACGCCGCGTTCCGCACCACCGAGGGCAGGCGGATGCTGTCGGTCGCCGAAGACCTCGCCGCGACCGGCGGGGTGCGGCTGAGCCTCCAGGACCCGGTGAACCGGGACGCGCTGCCGATCTTCGCGGAGAGCGCCCGCAGCCTCTCCGGTGCCGACCAGGTGATCATCGCCGATGGCCGGGGCGTGGTGCTGACCTCGCCCGATCCCGGTCAGCGCGGGCAGCCGCTGCCGATGGGCGAGAGCACCGCGCTGCGCGGCCGGGCCTGGGTCGGGGACGTGCGCGGCGCCGACGGCGTCGAATCGCTGGTGGCGCACGTGCCGGTGATCGGCGACGACGCCCGGATCATCGGCGTCGTCGCGGCCGGGCGCGAAACCCCCGATCTCTTCGCGGGCATCCGCCGCGCGCCCGGTGATCCGCTGGTGCTGCTGGCGTTCGCGACGTTCCTGGCCGTGGCCGGGTCGATCCTGCTGGCGCGACGGGTGAAGCACCAGACGCTCGGCCTGGAACCGCAGGAGATCACGCGGCTGGTGGAGCACCGGGAGGCGATGCTGCACGGCATCCGCGAAGGCGTGCTCGGCGTGGACCAGCAGGACCGGATCACGCTGGTGAACGACCAGGCCCGGGAACTGCTGTCGCTGCCCGCGGACTGCGTCGGCAGCCGCATCGACGCGCTGGACCTCAACGACCGGGCGCGGGACGTGCTCACCGGCCGCACCTCCGGCGTCGACCAGATCGTGCTGCGCCGCGGACGCGTGGTGGTGCTGAACCGGATGCCGATCTCCACCGTCGGCGCGGTGATCACCATGCGGGATCGGACGGAACTGGTGGACCTGCGGGAAGAACTGGCCGCGCACCGCACCACCACCGACACGCTGCGCGCGCAGGCCCACGAGTTCAGCAACCGGCTGCACACCATCTCCGGACTGCTCGAACTCGGCGAGCACGACGAGCTCGCGCGGTTCGTGGACCGGATCAGCCACCGCCGCGGCCAGTGGCAGGCGGAGGTGTCCTCCCGCATCGCCGACCCGGCGACCGCGGCGCTGCTGATCGCGAAGGCCAGCCTCGCCGCCGAACGCGGGGTGGGGCTGCGGCTGAGCGAGGGCAGCGCGCTCGGCGAGCTCGACGAACAGCTGTCCGCGGACGTGACCACGGTGCTGGGGAACCTGGTGGACAACGCGCTGGACGCCGTCGACGGCGCCTCCGGCGACGACCGGATCGAGGTGGACCTGCGGCACGCGGGCGACGTGGTGACGCTGGTGGTGCGGGATTCCGGGCCCGGCGTGGCGCCGGAGATCGTCGAGGAGGTCTTCCGGCACGGCTTCAGCACGAAGGCCGCCCGGGACGGCGACCGCGGGCTCGGCCTGGCGCTGACCCGGCGGATCTGCCGCCGCCGCGGCGGCTCGGTGCAGGTCCGCAACGAGCACGGCGCCGTGTTCACCGCGCGGCTGCCGCTGGACGCGGAGGTGACCGGGTGATCACGGTGCTGGTCGTCGACGACGACTTCATGGTCGCGAAGATCCACAGCGGCTACGTGGAGCGGGTGCCCGGCTTCGGCGTGGTCGGCGTCGCGCACTCCGGCGCGGAGGCGCTGCGCGAAGTGGAGCGGCTGCGGCCCGACCTGGTGCTGCTCGACATCTACCTGCCCGACGTGGACGGGCTGAGCGTGCTGCGCTCGATGCGCACCGGGGCGCGGCCGTCCACCGAACCGGACGTGCTGGTGATCAGCGCCGCGCACGACCTGGACACCGTCCGCGGGGCGGTGCGCGGCGGAGCGCTGCACTACCTGATCAAACCGTTCAGCTCCGATGCGCTGCGCGAGCAGCTGGAGCACTTCCGGGCGCTGCACGATCGGATCAGCGAACTGCCAGGGGACGCCCCGGCGGCGCAGCAGGACGTGGACCGGCTCTTCGGCGTCCCGCCGCGGCCCGCGACGACGCCGAAGGGGCTGGCGAGCGAGACGGCGGGCGTCGTGGAACGGGTGCTGCGCGAAGCGGCGGACGACCTGTCGGCGACCGAGTGCGCCGCGCTGGCCGAGCTGTCCCGGGTGTCGGCGCGCAAGTACCTGGAGCACTTCGTGGACACCGGCCGCGCCGAGGTGCGGCTGCGCTACGGCGGCACCGGCCGCCCGGAACGCCGCTACCGCTGGCGGTGATCAGACCGGGCGGCCCGGCGAACCCGCGGCGCGGTCGTCCTCGTCCGGGTTCGCCCGGTGGCGGGGCCTGCGTTGCAGGGGTGCGTCCGGCGGTCGACACTGCGGCGTGGCCGAGGCGCTGGGAGGTTTCCGGGATGACGCTCACCGAAGCGGGCGCGGCATGACCGCGGCCCCCGAAGACCTGCCCGAGGCCGCCACCGGGCCCGCACCGGAACCGGTGTTCACCGTGCTCGGCGCCGAACCGATCCGCTCCGGCGCGGGGCCCGCGCTGCGGTTCCTGCTGGGCGTGGAGGCACCGCCGGAGGTCCGGGTCCGCTCGATCAGCCTGGTCGCGGCGCTGCGGATCGTCCCGGCCCGGCGCCGCTACGACACCGCGGAGGCGATCCGGCTGACCGAGGTCTTCGGCGCACCCGAGCGGTGGTCGACGACGATGCGCGCGTTGCCGTGGAGTCGGACGAGCACCGTCGTCGGCCCGTTCCGCGGGAACACCGGTGCCGCGCTGCCGGTGGCGTGCGACGCGGACGCGGTGGCCGCCCAGTACTTCCACGCGGTGCGGGACGGGGAGGTGCCGCTGGAATTCCGGTTCGGCGGCACGCTGTTCTACCTCGGCGCGGGCGGGGCGCTGCACGCGGCGCGGCTGTCCCGGGCCGGGGTGGCCGGGTTCGCGCTGCCCGCCGCGCTGTGGCACGCCGCGGTCGCCGGGCCGCCGCGGCGCAGGCTCCCCCGGCCCCGCCTCCACGAGCACCGGGCGCGGCCGCAGCGGGCGGCGACGCTGGACGAGCTGCTCGGGCGGCCGGAGCCGCCGCGGTGACGGGCGGCGGCGAACGCGTCCTGGTCCGAGGCGGACCGGTGCGGTCGGTCGCGACCGCCGGAGCGGTGTTGCGGGCGGAGTTCCGCGGTGCGCCGCCCACCCAGCCGCCCGGCGGCCTGGTGCTGGTGACCGATTCGTTCGCCTGCTCGCCGCTGTTCTTCCCCGGCGGGACGATCGGTGATCTCGCGGTCTCCGGCACGGTGAACGCGCTCGCGGTCTCCGGCGCGGTGCCGCACCACCTGTCGGTGCGGTTCACCGTCGAAGCCGGTTTCCCGGCCGGTGACCTGCGGCGGGTGGCGCGGTCGATGGTGACGGCGGCCGAGGCGGCGGGCGTGCCGGTGGCGGTCGACGGGGTGTCGGTCGTCCGGCGCGGCCGGGTGCGCGGCTGCGCGATCGACACGACCGGGGTGGGCGCGGGCGGCGGAGCGCACCGGCTGGGTGCCGGCCGCGCCCGGCCGGGAGATGCGGTGCTGGTGAGCGGGCCGGTCGGGGAGCACGGCCTCGCGGTCGCGCTCGGCGCGGACGTCGTCTCGGACGTCGCGCCGCTGACCGGGCTGGCCTCGGCCGTGCTGGCGGTGCCCGGAGTCCGGGCGCTGCGCGAGGTGACCGGCGGCGGGGTGGCCGCGGCGCTGGACGAGATCGCCCGGGCCGCCTCGGTGCGGGTGCTGCTGGACCACTCGGCGGTGCCGGTGACCCCGGAGGTGCGCCGGGCTGCCGACCACTTCGGCATCGACCCGCTGCACGCGGCCTGCGCGGGCTGCCTCCTCGCCGTCGTGGACCACGCCCACGCGACGACCGCCCGCACCGCCCTCCGCGCCCACCCCCGAGGCACCACCGCAAGCCCGATAGCCCACCTGGCCCCGCACACCCCCGCAGACCACAACGAACAACCCCGAACCACCTGACCAGCAGACCAGCAGACCAGCAGACCAGTTGATCAGTTGATCAGTTGATCCCCTCAGCGGCGAAGCCGCTGACCAGAAACCACCAAAGACACCGGCACCGCCGCGGGTTCTCAGCGCTTTCCTCGCGAGGACAGCGTTTTCTCCTGT
>NZ_JBEYUS010000028.1:0-73557 GCF_040643635.1 Saccharopolyspora sp. NPDC047091 | reverse complement strand
GCTTCCTCGCGAGGACAGCGTTTTCGCCTGTGGCGGAGCCACCGGTGAAAACGATCCCGCAGCGAGGAAGCCGCTGAGGTTCCGCTACTCGAGCCACCGAGCAGAACGACCCACACAGCAGAAACAAGGAAAAAGCAGGGATGACACCCCCTGGTGGTCATCCCTGCTTCTCGTGCCTCCCCGTGATCGCTGTGCGGCCGCACCCGTTCCGGCATTGCGCACAGCGATGCGAGGACCAAGTTAGTGATCTTGCTCGGGTGCGGTCGACCGACCAGAGCAGGAGATCCGGGGTAAACCTACGTGGTAGTTAAATAGGGGTCCGGACTGACTGTTCCGCCCGATCCGCCCGGTGGGTCTCGCCGGGGCGCGACGGGTGGTCCGTGGCAGGCTGCTGGAATCAGCGGGCGCCCCGCGCGGTTGTACGTCGAGGTGCGCCGAGCGCACCACGCGCCCACGACGAGCACGGGATGGACATGCCTCACTTCGACCTGATCATCATCGGTAGCGGCTCCGGCAATTCGATCCTCGACGAGCGGTTCGCCGACTGGAACGTCGCGATCGTGGAGAAGGGCGTCGGCAGCACCGGGAACTACGGCGGCACCTGCCTGAACGTGGGCTGCATCCCGACGAAGATGTTCGTGCACACCGCGGACACGGCCGCGAGCCCCGGGGTCGGCGCGAAGCTGGGCGTGGACCTGGAGCTGCGGGACGTGCGCTGGCGGGAGATCCGGGACCGGATCTTCGGCCGCATCGACGCGATCTCCGACGGCGGCCGCCGCTACCGGGCCGAGGGTTCCCCGAACGTGTCGCTGTTCCAGGGCGAGGCGCGGTTCACCGGGGTGAAGGAACTCACCGTGGCGACCGCGGACGGCCCGGAGACGATCACCGCGGACCGGTTCGTGGTGGCGGCGGGCGGGCGCCCGACGGTGCCGGACCTGCCGGGCATCGAGCAGGTCGGCTTCCACACCAGCGACAGCGTGATGCGGCTGGAGGAACTGCCCCGCCGCATGATCATCCTGGGGAGCGGGTTCATCGGCGCCGAGTTCGCGCACGTGTTCTCGGCGCTGGGCGTCGAGGTGACGGTGGTGGCCCGCTCCGGGGCGCTGCTGCGCGCCGAGGACGAGGACGTGTCGCAGCGGTTCACCGAGCTCGCCCAGGCCCGCTGGGACGTGCGGCTCAACCGCAAGCAGACCTCGGTGGAGCGGGACGGCGACGTGGTGCGGCTGCACCTGGACGGCCCCGACGGCCCGGAGGTCGTGGAGGCGGAGGAGCTGCTGGTCGCGATCGGCCGCACCCCGAACTCGGACCTGATCGACGCGCAAGCCGGCGGGTTGAAGGTCCGCGAGGACGGCAAGGTCGAAGTCGACGCCGAGCAGCGCACCTCGGTGGACGGCGTGTGGGCGCTGGGCGACATCAGCTCGGACCACGAGCTCAAGCACGTCGCGAACCACGAGATGCGGGTGGTGCAGCACAACCTGCTGCACCCGGACGAGCTGATCGACTCGGACCACACCTACGTGCCGCACGCGGTGTTCTCCTCCCCGCAGATCGCGGCGGTCGGGCTGACCGAGCAGGAGGCCCGGGAGCGCGGCGTCGACTACGTCACGAAGGTCCAGGCGTACGGCGACATCGCCTACGGCTGGGCGATGGAGGACTCCACCGGTTTCCTGAAGCTGCTGGCCGATCCGTCGGACGGCGCGATCCTCGGTGCGCACATCATCGGCCCGCAGGCGCCGACGCTGCTGCAGCCGCTGATCCAGGCGATGCAGTTCGGTCTGGACGCGCGCACGATGGCCCGCGGCCAGTACTGGATCCACCCGGCGATGCCGGAGCTCATCGAGAACGCCCTGCTGGGCCTGGAACTCCAGCCGGAGTGACCGTGCGCCTGCTGCTGATCGCCGACACCCACCTGCCGAAGCGCGCGAAGGCGCTGCCCGAGCAGGTGTGGCAGGAGGTGGCGCGCGCCGACGTCGTCTTCCACGCCGGAGATTGGGTGGAGCCGCCGCTGCTGGACGAACTGGAGTCCCGCAGCGCGCGGCTCGTCGGCGTCTTCGGCAACAACGACGGCGCGGAGCTGCGGCGGCGGCTGCCGGAGGTCGCGCGGGTGGAACTGGCAGGCGTGCGCTTCGCGATGATCCACGAGACGGGTGCGGCGCAGGGCCGGGAACGCCGCTGCGACCGGGATTTCCCGGACGCCGACGTGCTCGTGTTCGGCCACAGCCACATCCCGTGGGACTCGACGACGCCGAACGGGCTGCGGCTGCTCAACCCCGGCTCCCCCACCGACCGCCGCAGGCAACCGCACTGCACCTACCAGACGGCGGAGCTCACCGGCGGCGTCCTCACCGACCTCACCCTGCACCAACTGCCGCCGAGGTGAACGGACCGTTCGCCCGGACACGAGCGAACGGCCCGCTCACTCCCACCCGGCACGAGTGAACGGACCGTTCGCCCAACTGGATCGGACGAACGGTCCGTTCACTCGGCGACGTCGAAAGCGGTGAGGCGCCGGAGGAACGCCGACCAGGCCCGGTGGTCCACCGTGAAGGCACCGCCACCGGGATCCTTGGAATCCCGCACGGATACCGCCCGCTCGGTCAATCGAACCTCGACGCAGGCGTTTGAAGAGGCCGCACTGCGACTGCTCGTGAACCATCCGGTGTCGTAGGCCCTCACTTCAGCTCCTTCAGCTTCTCGATGAGCAAGGCACGAGCCGACTCCGAGTCCAGGGCGAGCTCGCGAACGCTCTCCCAAGCTCGAAACATGGGAGCAGTTTCCAATTCTTGATCGTGGTATGTACAGGGGCCGTGGGAAGTGGTGCAGGTCATGCGAGGCGCGTTCCCTGCGAAGTCCAACGTGATGAGACCGCCTCCAAGGAGAGGCTTGGAGGTAGCAGTCCTACTCAGCACTTGAACGCTCACCGACGGACGTTCACCGAGCTGGAGAAGGTGGAGGAGCTGGCCACGCATGATCGCCAGGCTCCCGACCACTTCGTCCAGCGCCGATTCGGTCAGTACGAAGTCGATCTGCTTCGGTTCCTCGGCCTCCAGTACGCGTCGCTGCTGCTGAAGTCGGAAATCGACTCTGCGTTCGATCTCGTCCTCCGACGCCTCCCACCAGATCCCATCGGCCGCGCGCATCAACGCGACGACGTAGTCCTGCGACTGCGCGAGTCCCGGAATGATCCCGGTGTCGTAGAAGCCGATCGCGGCGGCATCGGCTTGCAGGTCGGCCAGCCGCTCGAACGACTTGGGCAGCTGATCGGTGTAACCCTTCCCGCGCTGCCGCTTCCGGGCCACCGCACCCAACGCGAGCACGGTTTCCCGGTCAGCGTCGGACACTCCGTAGCGGTCGAGCAGCAACCCGAGCTCATCGATGCTCAGCGAGGCCTTCGCCGATTCAAGATGACTGATCCGGGTGTAGTGCCGGTTGATCGCGCGAGCCGCCTCTTGCTGCGACAGCCCTGCTTCACGTCGGAGTCGGCGGAGCGTCAGTCCCAGCTGGCGGCGTTCGACGGTTTGGCGGCCTGTGGGCACGAAATCTCCTCCGGCTGATCCATTGGCTACCTGATCAGGGGACGACAATAGACCACAACCTGTGTTCTATTTATCCCACAAGCCTAACTATGCGGCTTACATGAAGATCTTCCGTGAACTGTACCGAGACACCGCAGACCAGGAGGAACCCGGATGCGTGAGCAGCGAGCCGTCGAGAGCGACACCTACGTGTGCCTGTCCGAGCACGTCCGGATCTCCTACGAGATCGACACGGACCGCTCGGTGCAGTTGGACTTCCGGGGCCGAGGCGACGACGGGCTGACGCTCAGCTTCAGCGAGGCGGCGTTCGGCGAGCTCACCCGAGCCGTGGGCCGCAGCAATGCGGAGCTGCTCCGCCCTTCCTCTTGACACCGGGACCTCGCCCGATGAGCGGCCCCCGCTCGTCGGGCGAACGGGCCGCTCACTCCACGAGGGCGGTGCGATCCGCGAGGTCGAGCCGGTCGCCGATATCGAGGACGTGGGCGATTCCTCCGGCGTGGCGGCGGAATTCGGCGACCGGGCCGTCCACTTCGACGTAGCCGGGCGGCTTGATCAGGTGCTCGTCGTCGTGGTGGATCGGCACCGCGGCGCGGGCGCCGAGGATGCGCGCCGCGACCGCCGCCTGTTCGGGGGTCAGTGCCGCCGGGAACGGGCTCGGCGGCTGCAGGGCGGGGTCGTCGACGACGGGGCCGTTGATCGGCAGGAACACCGCGTCGAACGGGCCGCAGCGCCGCGCGATGGTCCACCAGGCGCCGTGGAACAGGGTGTCGCCGCCGTGCAGCACGCGCCTGCCGCCCGCTTCCACGACCCAGTTGACCTGCGGTGATCCGAGGCCGTCGACAGCGGGCACCGCAGTGATCCGGAACGGGCCGACCTCGCGGGAGTCCCACTCGGCCACCACCTCGGCGGTCAGGCCGCTGGTGCTCAGGTCGCGCTCCACCTGCTCGGTGAGCACGTCCACGAAGGGCGCGGGCCGCAGCACCGTCGCCCCGGGGCGCAGCGCCCGCTGCAAGGCGGGCACCCCGGCGTGGTCGGGGTGCAGGTGCGTGACCAGCGCCGCGTCCACCGATCCCGGCGCCGGGGCGGGCAGCTCCGACCCCGGTTCGCGGAGCCCGAACAGTTCGTTGGGGTGCTGGACGTGGTCGATCACCAGGGTCGTCCCGCCGGATTCGATCTCCAGGCCCGCCCAGGCCAAGCGCCGGATGTGCATCGCGTGCTCCTCGTCGTCCGTTCGGCGGATGGGGTCGCCTGCCGACGCGGCGAAATTTAGCGTCCGATCGTTCGCCAAGTCAATAGCGAACGGGCGGGCGCTAAACTGAGCGCATGTCACCCCGACGCTCCGCGGCCGAAGCCCTCGCCACCCGGGCGAGGATCATCCAGCGCTCCACCGAGATCGCCTCCGAAGAAGGCCTCGAAGGCGTCACCATCGGGCGCCTCGCCGACGAGCTGGAGATGAGCAAGTCCGGCGTGCTCGGGCACTTCGGCACCAAGGAAGGCCTGCAGGCCGCGACGCTGGACGACGCCTTCGTGAATTTCTGGCACCGCGTGGTCGATTCCGCGACCGGGTATCCGGCAGGCATGCCGCGGTTGCGCGTGCTCTGCGAGAACTCGGTGAACTTCCTGGCCGACTTGGAGCTGCCCGGCGGCTGCCTGCTGACCGCCGCCTCCAGCGAGTTCGACGGCAGGCCCGGCCAAGTGCGCGACCTGGTCGCCGCCAGCTGGACCCAGTGGCGCGGACGGCTGCGCGACGAGTTCACCGCGGCCGTGGACGGCGGCGACCTCCCACCGGACTTCGACGTCGAGCAGGCCATCTTCGAGATCATCGGCACCGGCCTGGCGTTGAACCAGGAGCTCCAGCTGCACCACGACCCGCAAGCCGTCGACCGCGCCCACCGCGCGATCCACCGCGCCCTCGGCAACGGGTGAACGGACCGTTGGTCCGGCTAGATCGGACGAACGGTCCGTTCACTCCCACTCCGCGCAGCGAACGACCCGTTCGACCAGCGAGAGCGGACGAGCGGTCCGTTGCCCCCACACATGCGAACGGCCCGTTCGGAACCAGCGGAACGGGCCGTTCACTCCCACCGGGCGCGAGTGAACGGACCGTTCGCCCAACTAGATCGGACGAACGGTCCGTTCACTCGGCTCAGATGGTGCGGGGGCGGCCGGCGAGGATGCCGACGACCGTCTGCACCACCACGATGACCAGCAGCGCCACCATCGACACCGCCCAGGCCGCCGTCACGTCGTGCAGCATCCCGAACAGGAACGGGCCCGAGGCGGCGATCAGGTAGCCGATGCTCTGCGCCATCGCCGAGAGCTGCCCGGTGTCGGCGGCGTTCCGGGTGCGCAGCGAGATCATCACCAGCGCCAGCGGGAACGCGCTCATCCCGATCCCGATCAGCACCGCCCACAGCACCGGCGCGGCCAGCGGAGCCACCAGCAGCCCCAGCAGACCGGCGAACATGAGCACGCCCATCAGCAGCGCCCACCCGGACTGGCCGCGGGTCCGCGTCACCAGCGGCGGCAGCACCATGTTGATCGGCACGCCGATCAGCAGCAGCACGCCCAGCAGCGCCCCGGCCGAGGTGGCGTCCATCCCGGCGCCCTTGAACACCTCCGGCAGCCAGCCCATCACCACGTAGGCGACGGTCGACTGCATCGCGAAGTAGACGGTGATCAGCCAGGCGAGCGGGTGGCGCATCAGCGACCGGCGCTCGCCCTTCGGCGTGGCGACGGCCTTCGAGCCGTGCCCGCGGGTGCCGGGCACCCAGAGGCACAGCGCGGCCAGCGCGACGACCATCCACGTCGCCAGCGACAGCCGCCAGCTACCGGTCGCCGAGTTCAGGTACGGGGTCAGCGCCGAACCGGACGCGCCACCGGCGGCCATCGCCGTCGTGTAGAGGCCGGTGGCCAGGCCGACCCGCCCGGGGAAGGACTCCTTCACCACGACGGGGATCAGCACGTTGCACATCGCGATCGACGCGCACACCAGCACGGTGCCCGCGAGCAGCGTCCACGGGCCGCCGAGCACGCGGGCGATCATCGCGGCGGTCAGCAGCGCCAGCGAGGCGCCCACCACCCGGCTCATCCCCCACCGGCGGGCGAGCAGCGGCGCACCGATCCCGGCGAGGCCGAAGCACAGCGTCGGCACCGAGGTCACGATGCTCGCCCAAGTGCTGCTCGCACCCAGCGAATCGCGGACCTCGCCGAGGACGGAGGCGAGGCTGGTGACGGCGGGCCGCATGTTCGCCGCGGCGAGCGCCACGCCCGCCAGCAGCAGGCCGCCGCCCGCGACGGCGCGGCCGCGGGGCGCCATCGCCTCGGCGGCGCCTTCGTTCACCAACGCCTCGGCCGCGGCCAGCTTGGAGGCGTCGTCGGCCGGGGTACCGGACACGGCTGGCGCCGCCGTCCTGGCATCCTGGTCGGTCACACGGTCGTCGGGAACTCGGTCGATCGGGGGCTGGGTGTGCGACTCAGGAGACATCGCCGCCTAGTATGGCAAACATAGGATGTTTGGATGAAAGGACCCTTCAGTGCCTTTGGTCACCACCCAGCGCACGGGTCTGGTCGAGCAGGTCATCGCGCAGATGCGCACCCTGGTGAGTTCCGGCGAATGGCCGCTGGGGGAACGCATCCCCACCGAGTCCGAGCTCGTGACCGCGCTCGGCGTCGGCCGCAACACGGTCCGCGAAGCGGTGCGCGCCCTCGCCCACGCCGGGCTGCTCGAAGTGCGCCAAGGCGACGGGACCTTCGTCCGCGCCACCAACGAGCTCTCCGGTGCGGTGCGCCGGCTCTGCGGCTCCGAGCTGCGCCGCATCCTCGAAGTGCGCCGCGCCCTCGAAGTCGAAGCCGCGCGCCTGGCCGCCGCCGCCCGCACCGACGACGACCTCGCCGAACTGGACGCGCTGCTCACCGCCCGCGACGCCGCGCTGGAGCAGCGGGACCCGGAGCAGGTCGTCGACAGGGACACCCGGTTCCACCTGCGGCTCGTCGCCGCCTCGCACAACGTGCTGCTGATCGGGCTCTACGAGGGGATCAGCGAAGCGGTGCAGTCCAGCGTCGCCACCACCTTCGACCCGGCCTCGGTCACCCAGGTCTCGCACACCGCGCTGCTCGACGCGGTCCGCTCCGGTGACGCGCGCGAAGCCGCCGCCGAAGCGGGCGGCTTCCTCGACGAACTGCTCGACTCGCTCGGCGCTCAGCCGGAGAAGCCGACGTCCCCCGGCGCGTAGTCGGTCCCGACGTCGAACCCGGCGTCCGCGGCCGCGCCACCGGCGATCGGCGCCAGCCAGGCCGCGGTCAGCACGCCCGCGCTCACCATCTCCGGTGACCGGCGGGAACCGGCGCGGTGCAGCGCCACGGACGGCGCTCCGAAGCGGGTGATGACGATCTCCTCCCCCGATTCCACGCGGTCCAGCAGCTCCGGCAGCCGCGCCTGCGCTTCTTCCGCGGAGAACTCAGTCGTCATGCCCGCGACGTTACCCGCGTCACTCCCCCGCGCGCACCGCCGCAGGTCCGATGACCGGGAGCCCGGGCGGCGCACCGCGCTCCAGCAGTCGTCGCAGCGCGGCGGTGTCCAGGTGCCGCTCCACCAGATCGCCCAGCAGGTCCAGCTGGCCCTCCCGCAGCGCCGCGAACGAGACGTCCGGTGCCGCGGCGAACCCGTCCCGCCCGGCCTGCGCGGCGACGTGCGCGAGGAACCGGCGGCGGAACCCGTCGTTCTCGAACAGCCCGTGCCAGTGCGTGCCCGCCACCGCGCCGGACACCGCGCCCTCCGGGCCGGACTCGGTCGCCAGCAGCGGCGTCAGCTCATCGCCCGGCCGCACCGGCACGCCGTGGTGGATCTCGTAGCCGGTGATCGGCTCGCCGAACGCGGTGCCGCTCGGGGTGCGCAGCGTCTTCTCCGCCGCGAACTCGATCTCCACGTCGAGCAGGCCCAGCCCGTCCACGACCCCGCCACCGGACTCCACCTCGTCGGTGATCCGCCGCGACAGCATCTGGAACCCACCGCAGATCCCGAACACCGGCAGCCCCGCCCGCGCGTGCGCGAGCACCGCGTCCGCCAGCCCGGTGCGGTGCAGCCACGCCAGGTCCGAGACGGTCGCCTTCGACCCGGGCAGCACCACCAGGTCCGCGTCGGTCAGCCGCGAGGGCTCGGTCACGAACCGCACCGCCACCCCGGGTTCCGCGGCCAGCGCCTCGATGTCGGTGGCGTTGGAGATCCGCGGCAGCTTCGGCACCGCCACCCGCAGCCACTGGTCACCGCGCGGCGGCGCCGGGCTGCCCACCACGCCGTCCGCGACGTAGGACAGCGAGTCCTCCGCGTCCAGCCACAGCTCCTCCGACCACGGCAGCACGCCCTGCACCGGTCGCCCGGTCAGCGCCTTCACCTGCTCCAGCCCGGATTCGAGCAGCGCCGGATCGCCCCGGAACTTGTTGATCACGAAGCCGGTGACCAGCGCCTGGTCCGCCGCGTCCAGCAGCGCCAAGGTGCCGTAGAGCGCGGCGAACACCCCGCCCCGGTCGATGTCGCCGACCACCAGCACCGGCAGCCGCGCCGCCTGCGCCAAGCCCATGTTCGCGATGTCGGTGGCCCGCAGGTTGATCTCCGCGGGCGACCCGGCGCCCTCGCAGATCACCTGGTCGTACTCGCCGCGCAGCTCCTGCAACGTCGCCGACACGACCTCCAGCAGCGCCGCCTTGCGCTCCCGGTAGGACAGCGCCGTCACCTCACCGGCGACCCGGCCCAGCACCACGACCTGCGAGGTGCGGTCCCCGCCCGGCTTGAGCAGCACCGGGTTGAACCGCACCGAGGGCGCCAGCCCGCACGCCGCCGCCTGCACCGCCTGCGCCCGGCCGATCTCGCCGCCGTCCGGGCACACGACGGAGTTGTTCGACATGTTCTGCGCCTTGAACGGCGCCACCCGGACGCCCTCGCGCGCCAGCCACCGGCAGATACCGGCGACCAGCACGCTCTTTCCCGCGTCCGAGGTCGTGCCCGCGACGAGCAGGCCGCTCACGGCAGGGTGAGGATCTCGTTGCCGTCCTCGGTGATCAGGATGGTGTGCTCGAACTGGGCGGTCCACGACTTGTCCTGCGTGGTCACCGTCCAGCCGTCCTCCCACATGTCGTACTCGTGGGTGCCGAGCGTGATCATCGGCTCGATGGTGAACGTCATGCCCGGCTCCAGCACGGTCTGCACCGACGGCTCGTCGTAGTGCAGCACCACCAGACCGGAGTGGAACGAGCGCCCGATGCCGTGCCCGGTGAAGTCGCGCACCACGCCGTAGCCGAACCGCTTCGCGTAGGACTCGATGACCCGCCCGACCACGTTGAGCTGGCGGCCCGGCTTCGCCGCCTTGATGCCGCGCATCGTCGCCTCGTGGGTGCGCTCCACCAGCAGCCGCACCTCTTCGGTGGCCTCGCCCGCGATGAAGGTCGCGTTGGTGTCGCCGTGCACGCCGCCGACGAATCCGGTGACGTCGACGTTGACGATGTCGCCGTCCTCGATCACCGTCGAGTCCGGGATGCCGTGGCAGATCACCTCGTTCAGCGAGGTGCAGCAGGACTTCGGGAAACCGCGGTAGCCGAGCGTCGACGGGTACACGCCGTGGTCCACGAAGAACTCGTGCACGACCTCGTCCACGCGGTCCGTGGTCACGCCCGGCTGGGCCGTCTTGCCCGCCAGCTCCAGCGCCTGCGCGGCGAGCCTGCCCGCCACCCGCATCGCCTCGATCACCTCGGGCGGCTGCACGTCCGGGTCGGTGTTGCGCCGCGGCGCGGGCTTGTCGACGTACTCGGGCCGCTCGATCGTCACCGGCACCGGCCGGCGGGGCGTCTGGACTCCTGGCTGCAACGGTGCGCGTACGGGCATGCCCTCACTCTAGAACGTGCCGTTCGGCCTCCACCGCCCCGCCCCGCGCACGATCTCCGCTGGTCAAGCGCCTGGCGACGCGGTGGTGAGACCTTCCTCCGCGGCCGCGGCCAGCAGCTCCTCGTCGTAGGAGACGTAGGCGTGCAGGCCTTCGCGGAGCTTGCAGGCGGAGGCGAGGTGGATCGCCGCCACCGGGTTCACCTTCGACCGCAGCGCGACCGCGGCGTCCAGCACGTCCTGCTTCACCGGCAGCCGGTCCAGCTTCGACAGCACGATCGTGGCCAGGTCCTCGATCGCGGGCCCCTGCTCGCGGAACCCGCGCAGCACGTCCACCTGGGAGAGGGCGCTGGTGATGCGGGGCTGTTCCAGGCGGTCCCGCACCCAGTCGCTGAGCGCCTTGCTCTCCGGTTCGGGAGCGATCAGCTTCACCAGCGCGGAGGAATCGAAGTAGATCAAGGCCGCTCCTGTTCACCTCGGTCGTCGCCGAGCGGACCGTCCTCGTCGAGCGGCTCCGGCAGCTCACCGCCGTCGCCGGGGATGAGCTCCCCGGCGGCGATCAGCTCGTCGTACAGCGAGCGCTCGCGGGACGGCGGGGTGAGGACGGCGACCGTGCGCCCGCGATCGGTGATCACGATCGATTCCCCGGTCGCCACCCGGCGCAGGTACCGGCTCGCGTGCTGCCGCAGCTCGCGCACCCCGATCCGCTCCATGCGCTACAAAGTAGCACCAGGAGATCGTCCCGCCTCGTCGCACGATCGGATGATCTCGACCCGTCCCGCGAGCAGCACGGCGGATCAGGGCACGTTCGACAGGAAGCTCTGCGCCACCTGCACCGCGGGCTTCGACTCGCCCGAGTCCTCCAGCAGCACCGCGAACGCCAGATCGCCGCGGTAGCCGACGAACCAGCCGTGCGCGTGCGTGCCGTCACCGAACTGCGCGGTCCCGGTCTTGCCCGCGACCTCGCCCTCCCCGGCGACGCCGGTGGCCGTCCCGGACAGCACGACCTCGCGCATCATCGGCCGCAGCTGGTCGAGCACCTTCGGCGACAGCGGTGCCACCTGCGCATCGGCCTTCGTCTCGGCGCCCTCGATCAGCTTCGGAGTGGGCATCGACCCGTTCGCGACCGTCGCCGAGGCCAGCGCCATCCCGAACGGGCTGGCCAGCACGGTGCCCTGCCCGAAACCGTTCGCGGCCCGGCCGGTGGTGTTCTCGGCGGGCGGGGCCTGCCCGGTGATCGTGGTGATGCCGGGCACGTCGAAGTCCACGCCGACGCCGAGCTGCTGGGCCATGTCGGTCAGCGCCTGCGCGGGCAGGTCCACCGCGAGCTGCGCGAACGTGGTGTTGCACGACTTCGCGAACGCGGTGCGCAACGGCACCACGCCCAGGTCGAAGTCCTTGTCGTTCGGGATGGTCCGGCCGTCGAACACCTTGCTGGCCGGGCACTCCACCGGCTGGTCCACGGTCACCTTGCCCGCCTCCAGACCGGCCGCCGCGGTCGCGATCTTGAAGGTGGAGCCGGGCGGGAACTGACCGCTCAGCGCCGGGGCGCCCTGCGCGTCGGCCGGATCGTTCTGCGCCACCGCCAGCACGTCGCCGGTGGAGGGCTGCATCGCGACGATCATCGCGGCCTGCGGCACCGGGTCCACGGCCTGCTCGGCGGCCCGCTGGGTGCGGTCGCTGAGCGTGGTGCGCACCTGGTCCACCGGCCGGGACGGCTGCTCCTGCAGCACTTCGAGCGGGGCGCCGTTCGCGTCGGCGGTGTGCACGTTCCAGCCCGCGTTCGCCGTGACCTGCTCGTCGACCTGCTGCGACACCCCCGCCAGGGCTTGCGCCGCGTACCCGCGCTCGGCGGTCACCAGCTTCGTCTGCGCCGGGAACCGCACCCCGGGCAGGTCGTAGATCGCCGGGCGAACCTGGTCGTAGTCGGCCTGCCGCAGCGACACCACCACGTACGGCTGACCGGGTTCGGTGCGGTTCACGCCGTCCACGATGGTCTGCCGGGTGATCTCCGGGTCCACCGGCTGCAGCCCGGCGGCGAGCCGCTCCGCCACGCCGGGCACGTCGCCCGCGGCCTGCGGGTCGAGGCTGACGGTGACGATCTGCTCCGGCCGCATCAGCTCAGTGCCTTCGCGGTCGAGCACCGGCTGCGGTTCCGGCCGCTGCTCGTCGAACACGAGCCGCTGGCCCTCGGCGAGCTTCGGGTGCAGCACCGACGGTGCCCAGTGCACCTGCCAGCCCTGGTCGGATTCGGTGAGTTCCAGCGCGCCCTGGTACTGCCAGGCCCGGCCGTCGCCGAGGTCCCAGTTCGCGTCGAACGTGGCGCGCGCCGGAGCGCCGCCTTCGTCCTCCGCGACCCGGGTGACGTCGAACCGGACCGCCTGCGGGGACAGCCCGCTGCGCGCGTCGTCGAGGGCCTGCCGCGCCTGCTCCGGGGCGTCGGTCCGGCCGGCCGCGCCCGCGGTGTCCCCGGCCGCGAAGGTGTTCAGGAACGCCGTCGCGACCTCCTGGGCGGACGGCCCGGATTCGAACAGGCCGCAGCCCGAGACGGGCAGGGTCAGCGCCAGTCCGGTGCACGCGGCGAGCAGCCTCGCCCGCGAGCGCCGCTGGGGGAAGATCCGTGAGGAACGCACCCCCGGGAGTATGCCGAAGACCGCGACGGCCCCGACGCCTCCACCCGTTCCTCTGCGGGGAATCCCCCGATCACCACGCGCCCTGCTGCGAACGGCCGAGTCGCCCGGCGATGAGCGTGCGCGCGACGGCGGCCGGGCGCTCAGAACAGGATCGTGCTGAAGGTGCCCAGCTGCTGGAAGCCGACCTTGTTGTAGGCGATCCGGGCGGCGATGTTGAAGCCGTTCACGTAGAGGCTCGCGGCGCGCCCCAGCCCGCGGACGAGGCGGTCGGCGACGGCTGCGGTGCCCGCGGTGCCGAGCCCGGAGCTGCGCTTGTCCGGATGCACCCACACGCCCTGGATCTGGCCGGCGGCCTGCGACATCGCGCCGATCTCCGCCTTGAACACGACCTCGCCGTTCTCGAACCGGGCGAAGGCCCGGCCGGCGGCGATCAGCTCGGCGACCCGGGCCCGGTACCCGGCGGCGCCGCCGTCGCGGGACGGGTCGATGCCGACCTCTTCGGTGAACATGGCGATCGCGGCGGGCAGGTATCGATCCAGCTCCTCCGGCCGGACCTGGCGCACCTGCTGGTCGGGCCGGACGGCGGGGGCGCCGGTGAGCACGAGCAGCGGCTGCTCCTCGCGGATCTCGCGCGCGGGCCCCCACTGGCCGGACAGCTCGTCCCACAGCCCCAGCACCTGCTCGGCCGGGCCGACGAGCGAGGAGCACACCCGGCGGCGGCGCAGCACCCGGTCGGCGAAGGCGCGCATCGCGTCCGGACCACCGGACAGCGGCATCAGGTTGACGCCGGAGAAGCACAACCCTTCGAGCCTGGCGCCGTAGCCCCACACCTCGCCGCCGAGCCTGCTCGGGCGTAACCCGGCCGCCTCGACGCGGGAGGCCACCATGCAGGCCGCGACGGGGTCCCTGCCCAGTGCGGTACGAACCTGGGCCGCGTCCCGATCCTCCAGCAGGCGGGCTCCGACGAGCTTCAGCACGGGTAAAGACTGCCAGACGGCGCAGGCCGCAGGCTCCCCTACCCGGCGTACCCAGCACAATCCGTCCGGGTATCACTCGAACGGCGCAGTGTCGGCGGGCCCGCCGCGAGCGCAACTGACGCTCCGTGTCGACCAGCACGCCGCTGACTCCGGACGAACCGCCCACGAACGAACCAGGCCCGCCGGGTGCTCCCGACGGGCCCGGGATCTCCCGCGGACCGCGCCAACGATCTTCGAACCCGCGCGCGGGCGCCTCGACCACGCGCCGGCGGGCGATCCCCCGACGACCCGTCCCAGAACCCGCGGTGCGGCCGGGGCCGTTTCCCGTCAGCGGCGAAGCCGCTGAGCCGACGACCACGCACGCCACCGGCACCGCAGCGGGTTCTCAGCTGTTCCCTCGCGAGGACGGCGATGTCACGTGCGGCGGAGCCACTCGGGAAATCGATCCCGCAGCGAGGGGACGGCCGAGGTTCCGCAACCCACCCCACGAAGCAAGAAGAGAAGATCAGCCCACCGTGACGACCGGGGCGCCTTCGCCCTGCTCCTCGGCGCCTTCCATCGACTCGGCGATGCGCATGGCCTCTTCGATCAGCGTCTCCACGATCTTGGCCTCGGGCACGGTCTTGATGACCTCGCCCTTGACGAAGATCTGGCCCTTGCCGTTGCCGGAGGCGACGCCGAGGTCGGCTTCGCGGGCCTCGCCGGGACCGTTCACGACGCAGCCCATGACCGCGACGCGCAGCGGCACCTCCATGCCCTCCAGCCCGGCCGTGACCTCCTCCGCGAGGGTGTAGACGTCGACCTGGGCGCGCCCGCAGGACGGGCAGGAGACGATCTCCAGCTTGCGCGGGCGCAGGTTCAGCGACTGCAGGATCTGGGTGCCGACCTTGATCTCCTCGACCGGCGGCGCCGACAGCGAGACGCGGATCGTGTCCCCGATGCCCTGGCGCAGCAGGGAACCGAACGCGACCGCCGACTTGATCGTGCCCTGGAACGCGGGACCGGCCTCGGTGACGCCGAGGTGCAGCGGGTAGTCGCACTGCTCGGCGAGGATCTCGTAGGCGCGCACCATCACGACCGGGTCGTTGTGCTTCACCGAGATCTTGATGTCGTGGAAGTCGTGCTCGGCGAACAGGCCCGCTTCCCACATGGCCGATTCGGCGAGCGCCTCCGGCACGGCCTTGCCGTACTTCTTCATCAGCCGCGGGTCGAGGGAGCCGGCGTTGACGCCGATCCGGATCGGCGTGCCGTGGTCCTTGGCTGCCTGCGCGATCTCCTTGACCTGGTCGTCGAACTTGCGGATGTTGCCCGGGTTGACCCGGACGGCCGCGCAGCCCGCTTCGATGGCCGCGAACACGTACTTCGGCTGGAAGTGGATGTCCGCGATCACCGGGATCTTGGACTTCTGCGCGATCGCGGGCAGGGCTTCGGCGTCGTCGGCGCTGGGGCAGGCCACCCGCACGATGTCGCAGCCGGACGCGGTGAGCTCCGCGATCTGCTGCAGCGTGCCGTTGATGTCGGCGGTGTTGGTGGTGGTCATGCTCTGCACGGAGATGGGGTGGTCGCTACCCACTCCGACCGCACCGACCTGCAGTTGCCGGGTCTTGCGCCGTTCGCCCAGTGTCGGGGCGGGTGCTGCGGGCATGCCCAGATCGACGGTCATCGATTCCTCTCCACCTTTGCGCTGCGCGGATGCGCTCGTGAATGTCAGCGGGACGAGGCGGTTGGTACCGCGCCCCGGCGGCCGGAACGGCTCGGCGGCGAGTTCCTCGCCACCGCTCCGGCGAGTCCCCGGCGGACTTCCGGGTACCCGGCGCGCGCCGTTCCCCGACCCACGATACCGATAGCCACTCCCCCGGACGGGCAAGGTTCACCCCTGGCACGATCACCCAACGTGATCACCGGTGGGCATCCGGCGCAGCGCCGCCCACCGTTCACCGGCGGTTCACGCGGCGGCACTACATCAACGTCACCGGGTTCACCACGTCGGCGACCAGCACCAGCAGCGAGTAGGCGATGAAGAGCAACGTCACGCCGTAGGCCAGCGGCATCAGCCGCGCCGTGTCGAACGGGCCCGGGTCCGGCCTGCGCGCCAGCTTCGCGAAGCCGCGGCGCACCGATTCCCACAGCGCACCGGCGATGTGCCCGCCGTCCAGCGGCAGGATCGGCAGCATGTTCATCACGAACAGCGAGAGGTTCACCGCGGCCAGCAGGTTCAGCATCGTGATCAGCCGCGACGCCACCGACACGTCGTCCATCGACAGCACCTCGCCGCCGATGCGGCTGGCGCCCACGATGCCCACCGGCGAGTCCGCGGAGCGCTCCTGACCGCCGATGGCCGATATGAGGTCCGGCACCCGCTGCGGCAGCTCCACGATCTTCTGCGCGGTGAGGCTGACGAACCCGCCGATCGTGCGGGCCACGCCACCGACGTCCTGGCGCACCAGCACCTGGTCCGGGGTGAGGCCGAGGAACCCGACGACCTCGGTCCGCTTCGGGTCGTCCAGCGCGGGCCGCTTGTCCTGGATCAGGTCGGCGTGCAGGGTCACCGGCTTCCCGTCGCGCTCCACCACGATCGGCACCGAGCCGGACGAGGCGCGGATGGCCTTCTGCAGCTCGGTCCACGACGTGTAGGGCGTGCCGTTGAACTCGACGATCCGGTCGCCGGGCCGGAAGTCGGCGGCCGCGGCGGGCGACGGCGGCGCACCGGGCGGGCAGGTGCCCTTGTCCTGCGCGTCGGCGGACACCACGCACTCGCTGATGGACGAGACGGTGGTGGTGAGCTCGGGCTTGCCGTAGCCCATCAGGATGCCGGCGAAGATGAGCACCGCGAGGATCAGGTTCATGATCGGCCCGGCGGCCATCACGATGATCCGCTTCCACGGTGCGCGCTGGTAGAACTGCCGGTGCGCGTCCTCCGGGGTGACCTCCTCGGCGGCGGCCTCCCGGGCGTCCTCGATCATCACGCGCCACGGCGCGGAGGAGGCGGTGCGCCCGTACTCCTCGTCCCGCTTCGGCGGGAACATGCCGATCATGCGGATGAAGCCGCCGAACGGGATCAGCTTCACCCCGTACTCGGTCTCCCCCGGCTTGCGGGACCAGACGGTGCGGCCGAAGCCGACCATGTACTGGGTGACCTTGACGCCGAACAGCTTCGCGGTGAGCAGGTGACCGAGCTCATGCCAGGCGATGGACAGCAGCAGTCCGACGAAGAACAGGACGATGCCGACGATGACCAGCATCACTGCACCTTCCCTGCCGCTACGAGCTCGCGGGATTTCACTCGGGCCCACTCCTCTGCTGCGAAGACCTCGTCCACGCCCTGCGGTTCACCGCGCCACTGGTCGGCCGCCGCGAGGGTCCGCTCCACAGTCTGCACGATGCCGGTGAAACCACTGTTTCCTCCGACGAACGCGGCCAGCGCCTCCTCGTTCGCCGCGTTGAAGATCGCGGGCAGGCAGCCGCCGGTGGAACCGGCGTGCCGGGCCAGCGAGACCGCGGGGAACGCCTCGTCGTCGAGCGGCTCGAACGTCCACGAGGAGGCCTCGGTGAACGACAGCGGCGGCGCGGCCTTCGCGATCCGGTTCGGCCAGTCCAGGCCCAGCGCGATCGGCAGCCGCATGTTCGGCGGGCTGGCCTGCGCCAGCGTCGACCCGTCCACGAAGGTGACCATGGAGTGCACGATCGACTGCGGGTGCACCACCACGTCGATCCGGTCGTAGTCGACGTCGAACAGCAGCCGCGCCTCGATCAGCTCCAGGCCCTTGTTCACCAGCGTCGCCGAGTTGATCGTGACGACGGTGCCCATCGCCCAGGTCGGATGCTTGAGCGCCTGCTCCAGCGTGACGCCCGCTAGTTCCTGCCGGGTGCGGCCGCGGAACGGCCCGCCGGAGGCGGTCAGCACCAGCCGGTCCACCTCGTCGGCCCGGCCGCCCGCCAGGCACTGCGCCAGCGCGGAGTGCTCGGAGTCGACCGGCACGATCTGGCCGGGCTTCGCCGCCCGCAGCACCAGCGAACCGCCCGCGACCAGCGATTCCTTGTTCGCCAGCGCCAGGGTCGCACCCGTCTCCAGCGCGGCCAGCGTCGGCTTCAGCCCGCGCGAACCGTCCACCGCGTTGAGCACCACGTCGGCCGGGGTGCTCTGCACCAGCTCGGTCGTCGACTCCGGCCCGGCGAGCAGCCGCGGCAGCCGGAACCCGCCGGTGGAGTAGCCGAGCCGCTGCGCCTCCGCGTACAGCGCCAGCTGCACGTCCTCGGCCGCGGTGCCCTTGGCGACGGCGACCGCGTCGACGTCGAACTCCAGCGCCTGCGCGGCCAGCGCGGCCGGGTCGCTGCCCCCGGCGGCGAGGCCCGCGACGCGGAACCGGCCGGGGTTGTTCCGGATCACGTCCAGCGCCTGGGTTCCGATCGACCCCGTCGACCCGAGGATCAGCACGCTGCGCGGGGTCCCGCGCGCGGCGTTCGGCTCGGCGGCACCTGCCTGGCCGCTGGGGACGGGGGATTCGGGGCGCGCGCTCGAGGCGGGGGTCGCGGTGTCCATCACCCGCCATTCTTCCCGAAGGAGGCGCCCACCGGTCGCTCGCGGTGCGCGAACCCGCGATCAGCGTCACGATCGGGGGGTAGGCCCCGGGCATCGGACGCCTGGACCAGCGGTCAGCGCCGCTGGCACAGCGTCCACTCACCAGGCAGGAAGGGGTAGCGCCATGGGCATCATCGGATGGATCGTTCTCGGGTTGATCGTGGGCGCCATCGCCAAGTTGATCATGCCGGGCAAGGATCCGGGCGGGATCCTCGTCACCTTGCTGCTCGGTGTGGTCGGGGCTTTCGTCGGCGGCCTGATCGGGAAGTGGGTGTTCAACGTCGGGCTGGACAGCTTCTGGTCGTGGCGGACGTGGCTGCTGGCCATCGTCGGTTCGATCATCGTGCTGGGCATCTACCGGCTGATCGTCGGCCGGACCGGGAAGGCCGCCAAGGGGGGCTAGCGCTCTCCGTCCACTCCCAGGAAGCCGCGGAACGGGTTCGCCCGTTCCGCGGCTTTGCGCTGTGGCGGGGGTGCGTCACCAGGGCACCGGCGCGCACCCGCCCTATGCGAAGATGGCCTACGCGTGGCGCGTGCCGCGCCGAGTAGCAGGTTCAACCGCCCCGGTGGCCGGTTGTGGCGCAGGAGGGTACGTGGCGAGCACGGAACTGGAGACCAAGCCCAGTCAGGCCATCGACCCGGCAGACGAGCCGTCGGTCGAGTGGGGCTGGCACGGCGGATTCCCCAAGGCCACGCAGGCCGCCGGCTGGTTCACCGTCTTCGCCATGCTGATCATGCTGGTGGGCAACCACCAGGGCATCCTCAGCGGCGGGCACGCCTTCAAGACCGAGGACATCTGGCTGATCGGCATCGCCGTGATCGTCGCGATCGGCCTGCTGGCCGACCTGCGCCGCCGCCGCAAGGGCTTCCGCCGCTGAGGCGGTGCGTCACCCGGGGCCTTGCCCCGGTTGGGACGTTCGAGTGGCAGCGTGCACCCGCTCGGCGGAGCGGTCCCCGAGCCGACCTGCGACGATGATCAGCACCTGAGTCGAGGTCGCCCGATCGGGTTTGCCACGGGAGGTCTACGTTTCGCTGCGTGGGCCACTACCCGGAGCCGCAATTGCACCGGTGGGTCCTGGCACGGCTGGGGGCGGCGGGCGATGA
Source organism: Saccharopolyspora sp. NPDC047091 (assembly GCF_040643635.1). Classification (NCBI taxonomy): domain Bacteria; kingdom Bacillati; phylum Actinomycetota; class Actinomycetes; order Pseudonocardiales; family Pseudonocardiaceae; genus Saccharopolyspora; species Saccharopolyspora sp. NPDC047091. Next base: position 53,854 of record NZ_JBEYUS010000028.1, on the reverse strand, counting down.
GCTCGCCGGATTGCTGGGTGCTCGGGGCCGCGACCGGATACCGCACGAGTTCCTGGCCGATCCTGCGCGGATCGACGCGCACGCGCTCTGCCTGGAGCTGGACGAGCGCAGCGCCGTCCGCTCCCTCCGATTGCCCGAGGCCTTCCTCGACGAGGTGGCCGGGGCCCGTGCGCCGGAACGGCTGCCCGAGGTGCTGCACGAGGTGGAACGCCTCGACCGGCTGCGGGAGCTGCGGCTGCCGCCGGACGTGTTCGCCGACGTCCCGCCGGAGACCGTCGACTGCTGGCGGCACCGGGCGCTGAACGGCCTGCCCATCGAAGCGGCGAGCGCCCGGTTGCCGCTGCTGGCCGCGTTGTGCTGGCACCGGCAGGGCGAGCTGACCAGGGAACTGCTGACCGTGCTGCTCGCGCTGATCGACGAGCTGCGGGCGCGCGCCGGGGCGCGGCTGCGGGCGGCGGAAGCGGAGTTCGACGGGCGCTGGGGATCCTGGTCCCCTCCCGCGGACCACGTGAACGCGCTGCTGCACCGCCCCGCGGAGCCGGTCCGGTGCAGGGCCGCCCGGGCCGCCCTGCACGTCACCTACACCTCCGACCACCGGGAACTGCTGGCCGCGCTGCTGCACGTGCTGGACTTCCGCAGCAGCGACCGGCGCCGCTGGCCGCTGCTGGCGGCCTTGGGGGAACTGCTCGAAGGCCCCACCCGGGTGTGGGGCGAGGGCCGCTACCTGCCGTCCGGGGTCGACGTACCGGTGCGCGGCGTGGTGCCCGCGGGCTGGCTGGTCGGCGTGGTGGACCGGCACGGCCGGGTGGACCGGACCGGCTACGAGCTGTGCGTGCTGCTGACCTTGCGGGAGGCCGTGCGCGAGGGCGCGGTGACCGTTCCCGGTTCCGCCGAGCCGCGCGCGGGCATCGGCCGTGCGATCGGCGAGTGCCTCTCCTGGCCCCCGGACGCGGCGGCGCTGAGCACCACCGGTCCGCCACTCGGGTGACGCGGCGTCCCACCACGTGGCGCGCCCTTGCGCGCACCGCGCGTCGCGCATGGAGTGGGCGGATGACCGGTGCGGTGCTCACCCCGTTCTGGCCGGCTCGGCGTGGATCGCTGTTCGACCAGGCGTGTCGACGGGCCGCGCAACCCCTGCGCGGCCGCTCCCGCTCGGCACGCCCACCGGCCAGCACGACGAGGAGGTCACCGATCATGTCGGTCACCGATGAACTGCTCCGCAACAACGAGGTCTACGCGGCGGGCTTCGCCGGCCCGCTCCCGCTGCCGCCGTCGAAGCACGTCGCCGTGGTGGCGTGCATGGACGCCCGGCTGGACGTCTACCGCGCGCTCGGGCTGCGCGAAGGCGAGGCGCACGTGATCCGCAACGCGGGCGGGGTGATCACCGCGGACGAGATCCGGTCGCTCGCGATCAGCCAGCGCCTGCTCGGCACCGAGGAGATCGTCCTCGTCCACCACACCGACTGCGGAATGCTCACGTTCACCGACGAGGAGTTCGCCGCCACCCTGCGGCAGGAGACGGGGGTCGAACCGGGCTGGACGGCCGAGGCGTTCGACGACGTCGCCGCGGACGTCCGGCGATCGCTGCGGCGGATCCTCGACGACCCGTTCATCCCGCGGAAGAGCTCGGTGCGCGGGTTCGTCTTCGACGTCGCCACCGGGAAGCTCGACGAGGTGAGCTGACCCGCCCGGGGCCGACCGGACAGCGCGGTGCGAGGGGAAGGAGCGCTGTCCGGCCGGCGACGACCCGATGCCGGTCGGGGGGTCTCGACATCGGACCTGGTGGTCCGGCGTCGCCGGGACCACGGCCAGCATGATCTCCGCGCAGCGCGTATTTCCAGAGGCCCCACACGGTCGATGGACATCCCTTGCGCGGGCCGCGCCGCAGCGGCGCCGGAACCGCAGCACCGGCCCGCACCGCACCGTTCGCGCAGGTCAACGAGGAGCGCCCGGCACCGGGCGATGCGTGCGGATGCAACCGGATCGGCGGTGCGGCGCTCCGGGAACCTGCCGATCCGGATCATCCGACTTGATGAAGCGGCGTGGCGACGATCTCCGGGCGAGCTGATCCGGGCTCAGGCGGCCGGGGTGAGCCCGGCTCGGCGGTCAGGCCTCGGCGGCGAGCTGCCCGCAGGCCGCCGCGATCTCCTGGCCGCGGGTGTCGCGGACGGTGCACGGCACGCCCGCGTCGCGGACGCGCTGCACGAACTCGCGCTGCACCGGCTTCGGCGAGGCGTCCCACTTGCTGCCCGGCGTCGGGTTCAGCGGGATCAGGTTCACGTGCGCGAACTGCCCGAGGTGCTTGTGCAGCAGCTTGCCCAGCAGGTCCGCGCGCCACGGCTGGTCGTTGATGTCCCGGATGAGGGCGTACTCGATCGACACCCGGCGGCCGGTGTGGTCGGCGTAGCCGCGCGCGGCCTCCAGCACCTCGGCGACGTTCCACCGGTTGTTCACCGGCACCAGCGTGTCCCGCAGTTCGTCGTCCGGGGTGTGCAGCGACACCGCCAGCGTGACGTGCAGCTGCTCCTCGGTCATCCGCTTGATCGCGGGCACCAGGCCCACGGTGGAGACCGTCACCGAGCGCTGCGACAGGCCGAGGCCCTCCGGCGCGGGGTCGCAGATGCGGCGCACCGCGGAGATCACGCGCTTGTAGTTCGCCAGCGGTTCGCCCATGCCCATGAACACCACGTTGGACAGCCGACCCGGCCCGCCGGGCACCTCGCCGTCGCGCAGCATCGCGGCCGCGGTGCGCACCTGGTCCACGATCTCCGCCGTGGACAGGTTCCGCTGCAACCCGCCCTGCCCGGTCGCGCAGAACGGGCAGGCCATGCCGCAGCCCGCCTGGCTGGAGATGCAGACGGTGGCGCGGTCGGTGTAGCGCATCAGGACGCTCTCGATGAGCGTGCCGTCGTGCGCCCGCCACAGCGTCTTGCGGGTGGTGCCCTCGTCGGTGTCCAGCGTCCGCACCTGCGTGAGCAGGGTGGGCAGCAGGTCCGCGCCGAGCTTGGCCCGGCTCGCGGCGGGGATGTCGGTCATCGACTCCACGTCGGCGTTGAGCCTGCCGAAGTAGTGGTGCGCGAGCTGCTTCGCGCGGAACGGCTTCTCCCCGAGCTCGCCCACCGCGGCGCGGCGCTCCTCCACCGACAGGTCGGCGAGGTGACGAGGGGGCAGACCGCGCTTGGGCGCGTCGAAGACCAGCGGAAGTGAAGTCGACATAGCGCCCACCAGTGTCCCACGGCCCGGAGCCGACCTCGTCGGCACGTCCGGGTCGGCACGCCGAGGACCCGCGGCCCTGGTTCGACCCCACCCCATCGGTTAATGTTTCGGCGTGCCGAAATTTCACTCTCCAGCGCGGCGAACTTTCCGCGGCAGGCGGGCCGCGGCGGGTCTCGCCGCGGTGGCCGCGGCGCTGCCGCTCGTCGCCGGGTGCGGCGCCGGGCTCGGACGGGCCGACGACGGCAAGCCCTCGGTGGTCACCACCTTCACCGTGCTCGCCGACATGACCAGGGCCGTCGCGGGCGACCGGATCACCGTCGACTCGATCACCAAACCGGGCGCCGAGGTGCACGGCTACGAACCCACCCCCAGCGACCTGCTCACCGCGGCGAAGTCCGACCTGGTGCTCGACAACGGGCTCGGCCTGGAGAGCTGGTTCGCCCAGTTCGTGGAACGCAGCGAAGCCCCGCACGTGACGCTCAGCACCGGCGTCGACCCGATCCCCGTCGAAGCGGGCGGCACCCGCGGCGCCGCCAATCCGCACGCCTGGATGTCCCCGCGCAACGCCGAGATCTACGTGGCGAACATCCGCGACGCGCTCACCCGGATCGACCCCGCGCACGCCGCCGAGTTCCGCGCCAACGCCGACGCCTACACCCGGCGGCTCGACGAGATCGACCACTACCTGCGCACCGAGCTCGACCGCATCCCCCCGCAGCAGCGGGCGCTGGTCACCTGCGAAGGCGCCTTCTCCTACCTGACCAGGGACGCCGGGCTCCAGGAGGCGTACCTGTGGCCGGTCAACAGCGAATCCGAAGGCACCCCGCAGCAGATCAAGAACACCACCCGCTTCGTGCAGCAGCGGCGCGTGCCCGCCGTGTTCTGCGAATCCACCGTGAACGACAAGGCGCAGCGCCAGGTCGCCGAGGAGACCGGGGCGCGGCTCGGCGGCACCCTCTACGTCGACTCGCTGTCCGAGCCCGGCGGACCCGTGCCCACCTACCTGGACCTGCTGCGGCACGACGCCGAGACCATCGTCGCCGGACTCTCCGGAGGTGCCCGATGAGCGTGCGGGCCAGTCACGTCACCGTCTCCTACCGCGACACGCTCGCCCTCGACGACGTGACCGTGGACATCGCCTCCGGCCAGGTCTGCGGGCTGCTCGGGGTCAACGGCTCGGGCAAATCCACCCTGTTCAAGGCGCTGATGGGCCTGGTGCGACCGGACCGCGGCGAGATCCGGCTGCTCGGCCGCGACCCGAAGCGCGCCCGCCGCGACGGGCTCGTCGCCTACGTGCCGCAGTCCGAGGCGATCGACGCCACGTTCCCCGTCACCGTCGCCGACGTGGTGCTGATGGGCCGCTACGGGCGGATGGGGATCACCCGCCGCGCCCGGCCCGCCGACCGGGCCGCGGTCGCCGACGCGCTGGACCGGGTCGGGCTCACCGACCTCGCGCGCAACCCCATCGGCGCGCTCTCCGGCGGTCAGCGCAAGCGCGCGTTCGTCGCCCGCGGCATCGCCCAGGGCGCCGAGCTGCTGCTGCTCGACGAACCGTTCGCCGGGGTCGACAAGGGATCCGAGGCGATGATCGCCGCGCTGCTGCGGGGACTGCGCGACGAGGGCCGCACCATCATGATCTCCACGCACGACCTCGCGGGCGCCCCGGCCCTGTGCGACGAGGCCGTGCTGCTGCACCAGCGGGTCCTCGCACAAGGCCCCGTCGACGACGTGCTCGCCCCCGAAGTGCTCGCCCGCACCTTCGGCGTGCCGGGAGGAATCCGATGAACGACCTCGCGATCTGGCTGCTCGAACCCCTCCAGTTCGGCTTCATGCGGCGCGCGCTGCTGGTCAGCGTGGTGGCGGCGCTGGTGTGCGCGGTGCTGTCCTGCTGGGTGACGCTGATCGGCTGGTCGCTGCTCGGCGACGCCGTCTCGCACGCCGTGCTGCCCGGCGTGGTGCTGGCCTACGTGTTCGGGCTGCCGTTCTCCGTCGGCGCGTTCCTGTTCGGCGGCCTGTCGGTGGCCATGATCGGCGCGGTGCGCGGCACCACGAAGCTCAAGGGCGACACCGCGATCGGCGTGGTGTTCACCGGGCTGTTCGCGCTGGGCGTGGTGCTGATCTCGCGCATCCCCAGCCAGGTCGACCTCAACCACATCCTGTTCGGCAACGTCCTCGGCGTCACCGACGGCGACATCGCGCAGGTGCTGGTGATCAGCGCGATCACGCTGGCGGTGGCGATGCTGAAGCGGCGCGACCTCACGCTGTACGCGTTCGACCCCACCCACGCGCACGCCATCGGGCTGCGGCCGCAGCGGATCGGCGCGCTGCTGCTGACGATGCTGGCGCTGACCGTGGTCGTCGCGCTGCAGGCCGTCGGCGTCATCCTGGTGACCGCGATGCTGATCACGCCGGGGGCGACCGCGTTCCTGCTCACCCGGCGCTTCCACCGGATGCTCGCCGTGGCCGCCGCGCTGTCGGTCGGCAGCGGCGTCGCGGGCACCTACCTGAGCTTCCACCTGGACACCTCGACCGGCGGGATGATCGTGTGCTGCCAGGCCGCACTGTTCCTGCTCACCTACCTGTTCGCCCCCGGACAGGGCCTGCTGCGGGAGCTGCGGCGGCGGCACGCGCGGCGCGCGGAAGCGGCCACCGCCGGATAGTCCACCCACTCGTGGCACCGCCCGGTCTCCTATCGTGGGTGCCATGACGAGCATGGCCGAACGCCCCTCGGCGTCCGTGGAGGACTACGTCCGGGCGATCTACGGGCTCACCGAGCGCGGGGTGGCCGTGACCAACGCGACGCTGACGCAGCGGCTGGGGCTCAGCCCCTCCTCGGTGTCCGGGATGATCACGAAGCTGGCCCAGCTGGGGCTGGTCACGCACATCCGCTACCGCAGCGTCGAGCTCACCGCCGACGGCCGCCGGCTCGCCTACGACGTGCTGCGCAGGCACCGGCTGCTGGAGCTGTTCCTGGTGGAGGTCCTCGACTACACCTGGGACGAGGTGCACCCGGAGGCCGACGCGCTCGAACACGCCGTCTCCGACGAGCTCATCGAGCACATCGCCGCGAAGCTCGGCCACCCCACCCACGACCCGCACGGCGACCCCATCCCCACCGCGGACGGCGTCGTCGAGAAGCCCACCACCCGGCTGCTCGACCAGGTCGAACCGGGCACCATCGGCACCATCGCGCGGGTCTGGGACACGGACTCGGAGCTGCTGCGCTACCTCACCGACCACGGGATGACCCTCGGCGCGCGCATCGAGGTGGTGGAACGCAAACCGTTCGGCGGACCGCTCGTGGTGCGCGTCGGGGAGGCCGCGGAGGCCGAGACCCACTTCCTCGGCACCGAGATCGCCGGCACCCTGTCCATCCGCAGCTGAGGCTCAGGAGGCGCGGCGGTCCTGCCCGGGGTGCTGCGGCTCCTCGGCTTCCTGCTCCCCGACTTCCGGTTCCTCGACTCCCGGCGCCTCGTCCTCGGCGCCGCTCGCCCCGTAGAGCTCGTCGGCGAGCAGCCGGTCGTGCAACTCGTCGGTGCGGTGCGCGCCGAGCACCGCGAGCAGCAGGTCGAAGCGGTGGTCGGTGAGCACGATCGCGACGTAGGCGAAGCCCCCCAACCCGCCCAGCACTAGCGCGGACACGAACCGGGCGGGCACCTCGTCCTGCACCAGCAGCACCACCGCGACCGCCAAGGCCAGCACCGAGGTGAACGCGACCGCCCTGGCCAGCATCAGCCGCCGCCACAGCGTCCGGAAGGTGGGGTGCTGCCGGGACAGCTCGCGGACCAGCCTGGCTCGTTCCCGCCGGTCCATCCGCGCGACCTGGCTCAACCCCGCGGTGACCGGACCACCCGCGTGAATGGCCATCTGGTCGCTCCTGTTGCACGTGTTCGCGGCGGGATCGGGTCGGTCGCCTGCCGTCTCGGGGTTCGCAGCGGGCCGGTGTTCCGCACCGCGATCGGCTTCCGATCGCCACGCCGCGTGCCGCGGTGGCGTCGTCGCCGCATCGCCCCGGCGGGCACCACACTCCGTCACCACCACAAGTCGATCACGGCGGAGGTCTCCGAACAAGGCGTCATTCGGGGGCCGCCGAACTACGATCCGGACACTCGGCGGTGACCGCGATCGAGTACGCCAGTCGTCTTGATCGTCCGGTCGGTTGGTCTTGCCAGCCATTCGGGAGACATCGCTACTTTACGTGTCGGTAACCGCGCGTCGATCACCAAAAACACGCTTCTACCAGGAGTTTTCCGAACTCGCGAGAAACGATCGGTATTCGGATGAAATGCTCGAGCACCACGAATCGCGCACTACTCGCCCGAAGTTCGGAAACCCCGGACCAGCCCTACCGGACGAGTGCGAATGCGCATCCGATAACCCACTTCGAACTCGCATCCCGAGATCTGCCGCAACGCGCGGCGCGCCACCTTCGGCGAGAACTCGATCCCCAGCACCGCCGCCAGCTCGGCCCGATCCGCGAACCGCCACACCGCGCGCACCGATTCGCTGCGGAAGCCGTGCAACTGGAAGAACCGCTCCACCGCCACCGGGTCGAACCGCGGCGAATCAGCGCGCATCCAGTCGCCGTACGGCGGGCACGCCCCGTCCAGGTCGACGATCGCGAGCGTGCCGCCCGGCCGCAGCACCCGCTCCGCCTCCACCAGCCCCGGCTCGCAGCCCGGACCGAAGAAGTACGCCGTGCGCGCGTGCACCAGGTCCGCGCAGGCGTCCGGCAGCGGCAACCGCTGCGCGGGCGCCTCGTGCACCCGCACCCCCGGCAGCCCGGCCACCCGCTGCCGCGCCCGCTCCACCAGCGGCGGGTGCGGCTCCACGCCCACCACCGACCGCGCCGACTCCGCGAAGACCCCCAGGTGGAACCCGTCGCCGCAGCCCACGTCCACCACGTCGCCGCCGGACCAGTCGCAGCCCGCGCGCAACGCCGCCCACAGCGCACCGGATACGTCCTGCGCCCGGTTCTCCCGCTCGTAGACGTCCGGCCAGTGCCAGATGTTCGGACTCGGCGTGATGCGGGGCGGATCGCCCGATCCGATCACCGGGCGGATCCCGTCACCGCACGACCCCGATCATTGCGGGAGCAACCAGAACAGCATCATCCACGCCACCACCGCGGACGGCAGCAGCGAATCCATCCGGTCCATCAGGCCACCGTGCCCGGGCAGCAGGTTACCCATGTCCTTGATCCCGAGGTCCCGCTTGATGACCGACTCCATCAGGTCGCCCAGCGTCGCGCTGCACACCAGCGCGGCCCCGAACAGCGCGCCCTGCCACCACTCGCCGCCCAGCAGCAGCACCACCGACAGCACGCCCGCCACGGTCCCCGTCACCATCGACCCGCCGAAGCCCTCCCAGGACTTCTTCGGGCTGATCGACGGCGCCATCGGATGCTTGCCCAGCAGCACCCCGAACGCGTAACCACCGGTGTCCGACGCCACCACACCGATCATGAAGCACAGCGCGCGGAACGCGCCGTCCTCCGGCCCCACCAGCATCGCCGCGAACGAAGCGAACAGCGGGACGTACGCGGCGGTGAACACCGACGCCGTCACATCGCGCAGATATCCGTCCACGCCGAGCCGGAACCGCCACGCCAGGCAGCCCAGCGTCGTGATCGTGAACGCCACCAGCACCCCGCGCAGGCCGAACGGCCAGGACAGCCAGATCATCAGCTGCCCGCCGATCAGCACCGGCAGCATGCTCACCCGGATGTCCGCGCCGCGCCGCAGCGCCCCGGCCAGTTCCACCGTGGACACCGCGGCCGCCACCGCGACGATGCCGATGAACAGGTGCCGCAGCATCAGCAGCGACAGGATCACGGCGGCGCCGAGCACCACGCCGACCCCGATCGCCGCGCGCAGATCACGACCCGCCCGGGACGGGCGCGACGGCTGGTCCGGTGCGGAAGCGGACATCCCGGACTCACCTTCGCGCTGGCTGGTCGTCACCGAAGGTCGCCCGGGTCCAGCACACCCGGCACCCGGGCGGCCGACGGCCTGACCCCGGGCGGACACGAGCGGAAACGACCAGACGCCCACACGGGCGCCGCCGGCGAAAGCGGCCCGGCAGCCGCGAACCACAGTTGCAAGACAGCCTCTCAAACTTCGAGGAGCTCTGCTTCCTTGTGCTTGACGAGCTCGTCGATCTGGGCCGTGAAGCGGTGGGTGAGGTTGTCCAGCTCCTTCTCACCGCGAGTGCCCTCGTCCTCGCCCGCGTCGCCGTCCTTGACCGCGCGGTCGATGCCTTCCTTGACCTTGCGCCGGATGCCGCGGATCGTGATCTTGCCTTCCTCGCCCTTGTGCTTGGCGAGCTTGGCCATCTCCTTGCGGCGCTCCTCGGTCATCTGCGGGATCGCGATCCGGATCAGCTGACCGTCGTTCGACGGGTTCACGCCCAGGTCGGAGTCCCGGATGGCCTTCTCCATCGCCGCGAGCTGGCTGGCGTCGTACGGCTTGATGACGACCAGCCGGGCCTCCGGCACGCTGACGCTGGCCAGCTGGTTCAGCGGGGTCGGCGAACCGTAGTAGTCGACGACGATGCCGGAGAACATCGCCGGATTGGCTCGGCCGGTGCGAACCGTGGCCAGGTCGTCCTTGGCCACCTGCACCGCCTTCTCCATCTTCTCCTCGCCGTCGAGGAGGGCCTCGTCGATCACGGTTGCTCCTTAGGTGTGGCGGCCGAATGTACGTGCAGTGCGCGCCGCGCGACGCGGTGAAGCGCCGCCAGCGGACCGGATCAGGATCTCAGCAGCGTCACTGCGACGCTGCGGCAGGGGTGCTGACCAGGGTTCCGATCTTCTCACCGCGCACCGCGCGGGCGATGTTCCCCTCCTGCAGGAGGTTGAACACCAAGATCGGCATGGCGTTGTCCATGCAGAGGCTGAACGCGGTCGCGTCGGCGACCTTCAGGCCGCGTTCCAGCACCTCGCGGTGGCTGACCGAGTCGAAGCGCACCGCGGTCGGGTCCGTCTTCGGGTCCGCGGTGTAGACGCCGTCCACGGCCTTCGCCATCAGCACGACCTCGCAACCGATCTCCAGCGCGCGCTGGGCGGCGGCGGTGTCGGTGGAGAAGTACGGCATCCCGGTGCCCGCACCGAAGATGACCACGCGGCCCTTCTCCATGTGCCTGCTCGCGCGGCGCGGGATGTACGGCTCGGCGACCTGGCCCATCTCGATCGCCGTCATCACCCGGGTGTCGATGTCGTGCTCGCGCTCCAGGAAATCCTGCAGCGCCAAGCAGTTCATCACCGTGCCCAGCATGCTCATGTAGTCGCCGCGGGCGCGCTCCATGCCGCGCTGCTGCAGCTCGGCGCCGCGGAAGAAGTTCCCGCCGCCGATGACCACGGCGACCTCGACCCCGCTCGCGACGACCTCGGCGATCTGCCGGGCCACCGTTCCCACCACGTCCGGATCGACGCCGACGGCGCCACCGCCGAACATCTCACCGCCCAGCTTGAGCAGCACACGCCCGTAGCCGTCTTCCGACGCGACGTCGTCGGTCACTGGGTTCCTCCCGGAGGGCCGTTGTTCCACGGTGATCGTGCAGCACCACCTGTGCTGCGCTGCGCGAACGCCCCGCCCTCCCACTGGGCGGAGGCGGGGCGTGCGGGTCGCGAACCCCGCCACCGGGATCGTCCGGTGGCGGCGACGCGGAACCGGCGCGGCGATCGGAGGACCGCCGCGCCGGGAGGGATCAGGCCTGGCCGACCTCGAACCGCGCGAAGCGGGTCAGGGTCACGCCTGCCTCGTCCAGCAGGGCCTTGACGGTCTTCTTGTTGTCCTGCACCGACGGCTGGTCGAGCAGCACGTTCTCCTTGAAGAAGCCGTTCAGGCGACCCTCGATGATCTTCGGGAGGGCCTGCTCCGGCTTGTTCTCCGCGCGCGCGGTCTCCTCGGCGATGCGGCGCTCGTTGGCCACCACGTCCGCCGGGACGTCGTCGCGGCTGAGGTAGGTGGCCTTCAGGGCCGCCACCTGCATCGCGGCGTTGCGCGCGGCGTCCTCGTCGGAGCCGGTGTACTCGACCAGCACGCCCACGGCCGGCGGGAGGTCCGCGGCGCGGCGGTGCAGGTAGGTGGTCACCTGGCCGTCGAAGACGACGACGCGGCGCAGCTCCAGCTTCTCGCCGATCTTGACGGCGAGCTCCTGCACGGCCTCACCGATGGTCTTGTCGCCCAGCGGGGCGGCCTTGACCGTCTCCAGGTCGGAGGAGTTCGCGGCCTTCGCGGCCTCGACGACCTTGTCGGCCAGCGCGATGAACTCGTCGTTCTTGGCGACGAAGTCCGTCTCGCTGTTCAGCTCGATCATCGCACCGCCCGCGGCGGCGACGAGGCCCTCGGCGGCGGAGCGCTCGGCGCGCTTGCCGATGTCCTTGGCACCCTTGATGCGCAGGACCTCCACGGCCTTGTCGAAGTCCCCGTCGGTCTCGGTGAGGGCCTTCTTGCAGTCCATCATGCCGGCGCCGGTCAGGTCACGGAGACGCTTGACGTCGGCCGCAGTGTAGTTCGCCATCGTGCGGGTCCGTCCTTTTTCGGAATGTGTGCACAGCGGAAGATCAGCGGCGGCAGCGGAGGCAGCACGTGCGTCCGCGGCCGCTCGCGACGCGAATGGGCGGCGGGTCGTGCTCGACGCCCGCCGCCGCAGGGCCCCGGCTCGCGGTGCGGCCGGGTGGCCCGATGATCGTGCCGGTCACCGCGAGGGTGACCGGCACGGTCGAGATCAGGACTGGGCGGGCTCGTCGGCCTTCGCCGCACCCTCGTCGGAGCCGGTGGTGAGCAGCTGCTGCTCCCACTCGGGCAGCGGCTCCTCGCCGGTCGGCTGGGGCTTCTCCTCGCCCTCGGCAGCGCCGTTGCCGCGGCCGCTGCGGGCCATCAGGCCGGCGGCGACACCGTCGGCGACCACGCGGGTCAGCAGCGCGGCGGAGCGGATCGCGTCGTCGTTGCCCGGGATCGGGTAGTCGACCTCGTCCGGGTCGCAGTTGGTGTCCAGGATCGCGACGACCGGGATGTTCAGCTTGCGAGCCTCACCGACGGCGATGTGCTCCTTCTTCGTGTCCACGATCCAGACGGCGCTGGGGATCTTGGACATGTCGCGGATGCCGCCGAGGGTCTTCTCCAGCTTGTCCTTCTCGCGGGTCAGCATCAAGATTTCCTTCTTGGTGCGCCCCTCGAAGCCGCCGGTCTGCTCCATCGCCTCCAGCTCCTTGAGCCGCTGGAGACGGCGGTGCACCGTCTGGAAGTTCGTGAGCATGCCGCCCAGCCAGCGCTGGTTCACGTAGGGCATGCCGACGCGCAGCGACTGCTCCGCGATCGCTTCCTGCGCCTGCTTCTTGGTGCCGACGAACAGGATCGTCCCGCCGTGCGCGACCGTCTGCTTGACGAAGTCGTACGCCGCGTCGATGTACGACAGCGTCTGCTGCAGGTCGATGATGTAGATGCCGTTGCGCTCGGTGAAGATGTAGCGCTTCATCTTCGGGTTCCAGCGCCGGGTCTGGTGCCCGAAGTGCACGCCGCTGTCGAGCAGCTGCTTCATGGTGACGACGGCCATGGCCTTGTTCGCACCTCTTGTGTCGGGCGCACCGCCGAGCGGTGCGCGGGTTTCGGTTCTCGCGGCGAGCCGGGTGGCCTGCCGCCCTGGTGCCCGTGTTCGATGCCCTCACCCTGGCCTCGACGGCCGGGACCTCGAGGGCACCGCTGCCGCACCGGACCGGCGAACCCGCTCCCCGTTCCCGGTCGTGCCGGGAGGTCGACGCCGTCGAGCGTCGCGGGAGCTGGAGTTGTCGGTTCCCGAGCCGGTCGTGCTCCGACCCGATCGGGATCCCGGTGGCGACGCGCGGACACGCGAAGTCGGATCCGTGCGCACACGAAACCGCGGTCACAGTGTACTCGACCGGCAAAGCCCCTCCGGGCGCGGTCACGAGTTGTCCACAGGTCGCCGATCCGTCCACAGATTCCCGGATCGACCCTGTCGGCGGCGGACGGCACCGGTCAGGGTTGAACCATGCTGCCGCTCCCCCGGAAACTCCGCTCCTGCCCTGGTGACCGACGTGCCGGGCGCTCCGCGCAGGCCCGTGCGCGCCACGCGGGGAGGACCTCCGCGCTCGCGCTGCTGCATGCGCTGCTCCCCGTGGCGCTCATCCCCGTGGCGCTGCTGCCGGCGGCGCTGCTGCCGGTATCGCCGCTGCCGGTATCGCTGCCGCCGGCGGTCGTGCCGGTCTCCGCGGAGGCGGCCGGTCCCGCCGCGTCCGATCCCCGGCCGCCGCCCGTCGAAGCCGCGGGCACTTCCGGAGGCGCTTCCGGGTTCCTCCTGCCGTCGCCCGGTTCCGCGGTGTCGCGGCCGTTCCAGCCGCCGACCACCGCCTACGGTCCCGGCCACCGGGGCGTGGACCTGGCCGGGGCGCCCGGGGACGTGGTGCTCGCCGCCGGGCCCGGCGTGGTGCGCTTCGCCGGTGTCGTCGCGGGCCGGCCGCTGGTGTCGGTCGAGCACGCCGGTGGGTTGCGCACCACCTACGAACCGGTCCGGGCCCTGGTCGAGCCCGGCGGGCGGGTCGAGGCGGGCACGCCGCTCGGCCTGCTGGAGCCGGGGCATCCCGGTTGTGCGGCACCGGCCTGCCTGCACTGGGGTGCTCTCCGCGGCGGGCGCTACCTGGACCCGCTGCTGCTGCTCGGCGGCGGCGAGGTCCGGTTGCTGCCGTGGTCCGGCGAGCCCCGCCCGGCCGCCGAGCTCACCCCTGCGGTTCGGTGAGCTTGCTGCGCAGCCGCAGGACCGCGCGGGTGTGCAGCTGGCAGACCCGGGACTCGGTGACTCCGAGGACCTTGCCGATCTCGGCGAGGGTCAGGTTCTCGAAGTAGTAGAGCGTGACCACGACCCGGTCGCGGTCGCTGAGCCGCTCCACCGCCTCCGCGAGCTGCCTGCGGCTGTCCCGGTCGACCAGGGCGGCCACCGGGTCTTCGGCACGGTCGTCGGGCAGCGTCTCGGCCAGTGAAGCGGTGCCGCCCCAGCCGACGCTGATCAGGTCGTCGAGCGCGACGACGCTGGTCATCTGCAGCTGCGCGAACAGCTCGTGCAGCTCGTCGGCGGAGACGTCGAGCTCGTCGGCCAGCTCCACGTCGGTGGCGTGCCGCTGCAGCTTCGCTTCGAGCCGCTCCAGCGCACGCTCCAGGTCGCGGGCGCGGCTGCGGACCGAGCGCGGCACCCAGTCCTGCGCGCGCAGGTCGTCCAGGATGGCGCCCCGGATCCGCTGCATCGCGTAAGTCTCGAACTTCAGGCCGCGTTCCGGCTCGAACTTCTCGATCGCGTCGACCAGGCCGAATATCCCGGACTGCACCAGGTCGGAGACCTCGACGTGCGAGGGCAGCCCGGTGCCGACCCGGCCCGCGACGTACTTGACCAGCGGCGCGTAGTGCAGCACCAGGCGGTCCCGCAGGCCCTGGTCGCGGTGTTCGCCGAAGGCCTGCCACAGCGCGACGATGCCCGCTTCGACCTCGTCGGCGCTGCGCTGGTCGTCCGGCACCAGGTACGGCAGGCGTGCGGACACCGGCGGCTTCGCCGCGTCAGCCTCCTGGTCGCCCCTGGATCGGGTGGCGCGCTCCGGCTGCGACGCGGCCCGCTCGGAAGCGGCCGCGCCCTCGGACTGCCGGCTGCCGTTGACCTTCGCGCCGTTGGTCGCGGAGCCCGTGCCACGGCCGTTTCGGCTGCGCTGCGCGGTCGGCTCGCCGGGGAGATTCGTCCTCGACGACGTCGATCTCGATGTCGCTTCCGTGGCCACGGTGCGGGCACCGCCCCCGGCGTCGTCAGGAACGGGGGTGGGTTCGGTCATGAATCGCCTTCAGCCGGTCGACGGTCACGTGGGTGTAAAGCTGGGTCGTTGCGAGCGTAGCGTGACCAAGCAACTCCTGAACGCTACGTAGGTCTGCTCCTCCTTCGAGCAGATGGGTCGCAGCCGAATGACGCAGCCCGTGCGGACCGAGGTCGGCCGCGCCGGGCACGGACCGCACGGCGTCGTGCACGACCCGGCGGGCCATGCGCTGGTCCAACCTCCCGCCGCGGGCGCCGAGGAAGACCGCGGGCCCGGACCGGTCGGTGCACAGCGCGGGCCGTCCCGCCGACAGCCACCGTTCCAGTGCCGCATCGGCTGGTACGCCGAACGGCACGGCTCGTTCCCGCCTGCCCTTGCCCAGCACCCGCAGCAGCCTGCGCTCGCGATCGAGGTCATCGAGATCGAGACCGCACAGCTCCGCGACCCTGACGCCACTCGCGTACAGGAGTTCCAGCAGTGCGTGGTCGCGCAGCGCGACCGGGTCGCCCTGCTCGGCACCGGCCGCCGAGGCCGCCATCGCCGAATCGGCCTGGTCGGCGCGCAGCACCGCGGGCAGCGAGCGGTGCTTGCCCGGGGCGGCCAGCCGCGGCCCCGGGTCCGCGGCCAGCAGGCCGGTGCGGTGCGCCCAAGCGGTGAAGGTCCGCACGGACGCCGCCCGGCGGGCCAGCGTCGCCCGGCTGCTGCCCTGGGCGTGCTGCCCGGCGAGCCAGGACCGCAGCGCGGGCAGGGTCACCGCGTCCAGGCCCGCGCCGGGGCCGGCGTGCGCGGTGACGCCGGCCAGCAGCGAGGTCACGTCTCCGAGGTAGGCCCGCACGGTGTGCTCCGAAAGACCGCGCTCGGCGGCGAGATGCCGCTGGAACCGGTCCACGGCATCGCCCAGCTCGGCGGGCAACGCCGCCCGAGCCGCCCGCAGGTCGGTTCTCGCGGTCGTGCCGGACCGTGTGCGTTCCATAACGCAAACGCTCGCTTCTGGACGGGGTCCGGTCAAGGGGGCCACGCCGTGAACACGCTCCCATCGGCGCCGCGCGCGGATCGCGGACCGTTCATCCGCCGGTCGCGATCCAGCCGCCCTCCTTCCGCTCGACCAGCCCGGCCAGTTCCAGTTCCGGCAGCAGTGCGCGCACCGTGCGCAGCGGCAATCCGCACTCGCGCGCCAGCCTGCCGGCATCGGCGCCGATGCAAGCAAGAACCGCATCGTGCAGTCGCCGTGCGCGCGGCTCCAGCGCATCGGTGGGACGCGCCACGGCCACCGGGTCGACCGGTGGCGCCGAGCCGAGCGGATTGATCATTTCGAGCACCTGGGCCGCGGAGGTCACCAGCACCGCCTTGCCCGCGCGGACCATGTCGTGGCACCCCACCGAGCTCGCGGAGGTCACCGGCCCCGGCACCGCCATCAGCGGAAGCCCCAGCGCATCGGTGGTGTTGGCGGTGTTGCCCGCCCCGCTGCGCGCCCCCGCCTCCACGACGACGGTGCCGTGCCCGCTCGCGGCGATCAGCCGGTTGCGCACCAGGAACCGGTGCCGTCGGGGTGTCGTGCCCGGCGCGTACTCGGTGGCCACCAGTCCCTGCTCGGCGATCGTCCGCAACAGCCGTCCGTGCCCGGCCGGGTAGTCGACGTCGATGCCGCACGCCAGGAAGGCGACGGTGGTGCCGCCCGCCGCCAGCGCGCCGCGGTGCGCCGCGCCGTCGATCCCGTAGGCCGCGCCGGAGACCACGGCGACCCCGGACGAGGCGAGGCCGTGCCCGAGCTCCGCCGCCAAGTGCTCGCCGTAGCCGGTGGCCGCCCGCGCCCCGACCACGGCCACCGAGGACGCCAGCGCCGGGCCGAGTGCCGCCCGACCCCGCACCCACAGGGCCAGCGGCGCGGCCAAGCCCGGAATCCCGATCTCGGCCGCTCCGGTCAGCAGTGCGAACCGCTCCGCGGGCCAGTCCGGGTCCTCCGGGATCAGCAGCCGGGCCCCGGCGCTCCGGGTGGCCGCGAGGAGTTCGGCGCCGGAGACGTGCTCGCGGCGGGCCTCCACCTCGTCGGCCACCGCTCCGGGTGCGGCGCCGCGCCGCACCAGGTCGGCGACCTTGATCGGGCCGTGCTCGGCGACGCATCCGGCCAGCGCGGGTGCCGGTGGTTCGGCGACCGCCGCGAGGTACGCGCGCGCCGCCCGGAGCCGCTCGTCCCGCGTCGTGCCGGTCATCGGACACCTCGCTCGCCGCGGAATTCCGCCGCAGGCGCGGAATCAACGCACCGTGCTCGATCGATGTGCAACGTCCGCACCACTTGCACCGAGCCGTTCATGCCGGCCTCCGTTCCCGGAACGCCAGCGCCGCGGCCACGTGCTCGGCCTCGGGCCGCTCCCGCCCGTCCAGATCGGCCAGCGTCCACGCCACCCGCAGGCACCGATCGGCACCGCGCGCGGTGACCGCACCGGCGTCCAGGCCGCGGTCCAGCAGCGCGGTCACCTTGCCCGGCAAGCCGAATTCGCGGCGCAGCACCGGCCCCGGCACCTCTCCGTTGGTCCGCCACCCGCGCGCCGACCACCGCTCGGCGGCGACCGACCGCGCGCGCGACACCCGAGCCCGCACCTCCTCCGACGACTCCGGTGGCGCACCACCGCGCATCGTCATCGCGGTGACCGGGCGCATGTCCACCCGCAGGTCGACCCGGTCCAGCAACGGGCCGGACAACTTGCCGAAGTAGCGGCGCCGCGCCTGCGGCGCGCAGTGGCAGTCGGCGTCCCTCGCCGGGGCGCACGGGCACGGATTCGTGGCCAGCACCAGCTGGAACCGCGCCGGGTAGCGCAACGTGCCGTCCCGCCGGGACAACCGGACCTCGCCCTCCTCCAGCGCGGTGCGCAGCGCTTCGAGCCGCTGCGGCCCGAACTCGCAGGCCTCGTCCAGGAACAGCGTGCCGCGGTGCGCCCGGCTGACCGCACCCGGTCGCGCGAGCCCCGATCCACCGCCGATCAAGCCGGGCACCGACGTGGAGTGGTGCGGCGCCACGAACGGCGGGGCGGCCACCAGCGGGGCGTCGCCGACGAGCTCACCGGCGACCGAGTGGATCGCGGTGACCTCCAGCGCCTCCTGCCGGGTCAGGTCCGGCAGCAACCCGCCCAACCGCCGCGCCAGCATCGTCTTGCCGGTACCCGGCGGCCCGACCAGCAGCAGGTGGTGCCCGCCCGCGGCGGCCACCTCCAGCGCCCACCGCGCCTCCGGCTGCCCCAGCACGTCCACCAGGTCCTCCGCGGCGACGGCGGGCCCGGTGGCCGACTCCGCCGGGTGGTCCACGAGCTCCGCCTGCCCGCGCAGCCAGCGGACGACCTCGGCGAGGTCGTGCGCGCCCAGCACCTCCAGCCCGTCCACCAGCTGCCCTTCGGCCAGGCCCGCCACCGGCACGACGGCCCGCCGCACCCCTTCCCGCCGGGCCGCCAGCAGCGCGGGCAGCAGCCCGCGCACCGATCGGAGCCTGCCGTCCAGCGCCAGTTCGCCGAACAGCACCGTGCCCTCGAGCAGCTGCGGCGGGACCTGCTCGGCGCCCGCCAGCACCGCGCAGGCCAGCGCCAGGTCGTACGAGGTCCCGGCCTTCGGCAGCGCGGCCGGCGAGAGCGCCAGCGTCACGCAGCTCTGCGGCCAGTCCTCCCGGGAGTTCTGCACGGCGGCGCGCACCCGGTTCTTCGCTTCCTGCAGGGCCGTGTCCGGCAGTCCGAGCAGCTGCACGTTCGGCAGCCCGCCCCGGCGCACGTCCGCTTCGATCTCGACCAGCCGACCGTCCACGCCGAACAGCGCGACGGCCCAGGTCCGCCGCAGCGCCATTCAGAACACCCCCGGCAGGTGGTCGAGGGTGATCGGCCCCTTCGGCGGCCACAGGATGGAGATGACGTCGAACCGCACCCGGCAGCCGACCAGCCGCCGCTCCGCGAGCCACGCCCTGGCCAGTTCCCGCAGCCGCCTGATCTTGTTCGGCCCGATCGCGTTCAGCGGCGCCCCGTAGTCGATGCCGGAGCGGGTCTTGACCTCGCAGAACACCACGAGGTCCCCGTCGGTTCCGATGATGTCGAGCTCGCCGTGCGCGGTCCGCCAATTCCGCGCGAGCACCGCAACGCCGAGTTCTTCCAGGTGCCGGGCCGCGAGCCGTTCACCGGCGCGGCCCAGCGCGTGCGTTCCTCCTTCGGAGAAGTCGGAGAGTTCGCCGCGCAACGGCCGGTGGTCGAGCGTGCGCACCGCCATGATGTCCTCCCGGGCTCGGAATGGGCCCGGAGCTGATCGCCGGGCTCCATTCCACAGTGCCCAGGCCGAACCGGGCCCACCAGACCCGATTGGGAAATCTGTGGATGGATCGAAGCCCTGTGGACAACTCCATCGAAAACGATCTATCGCGCACCATTCGTGAAATGCCGAACGGGTGACCACCCGCAGGTGATCACCCGTTCAGCCGACATCGAATCCGGCGACATAGCCCCGACGGCATCGGATCCGGAGACATCGGATCCGGAGGCGCCCGTCCCGCGCGCCCCGCCGCCCGCCGGCGCTCAGCTCCCGCCGAACGGACCGTTCTCCGGCAACCGGAGGTCGGGCTTGTCCAGCTCCTCCACGTTCACGTCCTTGAACGTGATCACCCGGACGTTCTTCACGAACCGGGCGGGCCGGTACATGTCCCACACCCACGCATCCGACATGGACACCTCGAAGTAGACCTCGGAATCGGAGTTCCGGACCTGCACGTCCACCGCGTTGGCCAGGTAGAAGCGCCGTTCGGTCTCCACGACATAGGTGAACTGCCCGACGATGTCGCGGTACTCCTTGTAGAGCTGAAGCTCCATCTCGGTCTCGTACTTTTCGAGATCCTCGGCGCTCATCGCAGTGCGAGCCCTTCCCCGTCGTTCGTCCTAGGTTCTCCCATTGTCCACCACTTCCCCCTCAGAAGCATCGAACAGACCGGGTTTGCTGGTGATCGCGCGCGGCGAACGCATCCCGTGCAACCGCGCGGCCGCCACCACGTTCGAGTAGGACCAGCGGTGCTCCGGGCTCGGACCGTGCGCGCGCATGCTCGCGGTGTGGTCGGCCGTGCAGTAGCCCTTGTGCCCGGCGAAGCCGTACCGCGGCCACCGCTCGTGCAGGTCGCGCATGATGTGGTCCCTGGTGACCTTCGCCAGCACCGAGGCCGCCGCCACGCAGGCGGCGACCAGGTCGCCCTTGAGCACCGCGACGCTCGGGGCCCCCAGCCCCTGCACCTTGAAGCCGTCGGTGAGCACGTACCCGGGGTGCACCGGCAGGCGCGCCACCGCGCGCCGCATGCCTTCCAGGTTGGCGACGTGGATGCCGAGCGCGTCCACGTCCTCCGCTTCGATGACCACCGTCGAGAACGCGTCGGCCCGACGCACGATCACCTCGTGGAGGCGCTCCCGCTCGGCCTCGGTCAACACCTTCGAATCGGTGAGCCCCTCGAACTTCCGGGCGTCCCCCGGTCGAAGGACGCAGGACGCGACCACCAGCGGACCCGCGCAGGCACCGCGCCCCGCCTCGTCGACACCGGCGACCGGACCCAACCCGCTGCGATCCAGGGCGCTCTGCAACGCCCAGTTCCCGCTGCTGCGGCGGATCACCGGACGCGGCGGGCGCCAACCCGCCCCGGCCGACGCGAGCCGTGCACCCACCGTCAGTGCCGCTCCTGGCGGCGCTGCCGGATGGCGGCGGTGAACTTGCGACCGGTCCACAGCACGGGGAAGGCCGCGGCGAAGCCGATGCCCACGGGGAGCCCGGTCTGCCACGCGGGCGCGCCGAGCGCGTCGGCCTGCGGGTCGTCCTCCCGGACGCTCTGCCAGCGCTGCGGCGGCAGCACGATGAACTGCGCCTTGCCGATCACGTGGTCCACCGGCACCGCGCCGTTGACGCCGCCCCCGCCCTGGAAGCGGGAGTCGTTCGAGTCGTTGCGGTTGTCGCCCTGCACCCACAGGTAGCCCGGCGGAACGGTGACCGGCCCGAAGTCGGGCTGCGTGTCGCCGCGAGCGGGCTCCCAGTAGATGTAGGGCTCGTGCAGCGGCTTCCCGTCGACGATCATGCGGTTCTGGTCGTCGCAGCACTCGACGGTCTGCCCGCCGGTGGCCATGACCCGCTTGACGAAGTCCTTCTCGTCGGGCGAACCGAACCCGATCAGCGACATGGCTCCCTGCATGAAGCCGGCCACCGGGTTCGAGGGCTCCTCGACGGTGAAGTCGTTCTTCGACCAGGTGTCGGGGCCGCGGAACACGACCACGTCGCCGGGGCCGGGGTCGGTGAACCGGTAGGAGATCTTGTCGACCAGCACCCGGTCGTTCTGGCAGCCGTCGCAGCCGTGCAGCGTCTGCTCCATCGACTGGGAGGGGATCACGTAGACCCGGGCCAGGAACGCCTGGATGAGGATCGTGAGCACCAGCGCGGTGACGATCAGGATCGGCAGCTCCCGCCAGAACGATCCCTTCCGCTCGCGCGAGCGGCCGCCCCGCGAGCGGCGACCGCCCTCATCGGCATGTTCGGCAGCCGCGCCTTCGCGAGGCTCTTCTTCTGGTCCGTTAGAGCGCATGACGTCGGCCACGCGGTCAGGCTACTGGAACCGCGGAGCACCCCGGCGGAGTCCCCCTGCCCGCCGACGCGGGCGCTCGCGGCGCGCTTCCCGCCCATGACGTGCGCGTTCGTCCGCTCCGGGCTGCCGGGTCGGGATCACCGCGGCGAGATCGGGAGTGTGGAGTGCCACGCGCCGCCGCGGCGTTCACCTGATCGTGGATCATGCGATTCGCCTGCAGGGCAACAAAAAGGACGACCCGGGTGCGCGGGGCACCCGGGTCGTCCGAAGAATCGCCCGTCGTCGCGGGCGGTCCGCATCAGGAAGCGGCGATCGGCTCCCGCTTCTCCTTGATCTTGGCGGCCTTGCCGCGCAGCTCGCGCAGGTAGTACAGCTTCGCGCGGCGGACCTGGCCGCGGGTGGCGACCTCGATCTTGGAGATGTTGGGGGTGTGCACCGGGAAGGTGCGCTCCACGCCGACACCGAAGGAGATCTTGCGGACGGTGAAGGTCTCGCGGACGCCCGCGCCCTGGCGGCGGATCACGACGCCCTGGAAGACCTGGTTCCGCTCGCGCGAACCCTCGATGACGCGGACGTAGACCTTCAGCGTGTCGCCAGGCCGGAAGGCCGGAATGTCGGAACGCAGCGACTGGGCGTCCAGAGCGTCCAGGGTGTTCATCGGTGGTCCGTCCTCATCCGTGTCGTAGGCACCCGTGCATTCGCGGATCGTGGCCCGGACTTAACCGCGGCCGCCGCCTGACACGGGGTTGGCTTGCGATGTGCGCGCCGAGACGGAACCCGGCTGCGGCAACCCGTCAAGTGTGCCAGACGCGCAGGCAGGCGCCGCAACCGACCCCGCGGAACGGCACCCGCACGCCTGGGCCCGGTCAGTCCGAGGCGTCCCCGGAGTCGTCGGCGCGCAAGGCGTCCAGCCGCGCGCGGTCCTTCTTGTCCAGCGCCTCGGCGGGCAACCGTTCCAGCAGGTCGGGTCGCCGGTGGTAGGTCCGGTCCAGCGCCTGGTCACGGCGCCAGCGGGCGATGGCGGCGTGGTTCCCGGAGCGCAGCACGTCCGGCACCGGCCGGTCCCGCCACACCTCGGGCCGGGTGTAGCTGGGGCCTTCCAGCAGGCCGTCGGAGAACGAGTCCTGCTCGGCCGAGGCCGGATTGCCCAGCACGCCGGGGAGCAGCCGGGCCACCGCCTCGACCATCGTCAGGGTGGCGACCTCGCCGCCGACCAGCACGTAGTCGCCGATGGAGACCTCTTCGACCGGCATCCGCGATGCCGCCTCGTCGACCACCCGCTCGTCGATGCCCTCGTAGCGGCCGCAGGCGAACACCAGCCACGGTTCCGCGGACCAGCGGACGGCGGTGCGCTGGGTGAACGGCCGGCCGGCCGGGGTGGGCACGATCAGCCGGGGCAGCTGCGGACCGGGACCGCACACCTCGTCGAGGGCTTCGCCCCACACGTCGGGCTTCATCACCATGCCCGGGCCGCCCCCGTACGGGCTGTCGTCCACCGCGCGGTGGACGTCGTGCGTCCAGTCGCGCAGGTCGTGCACGCCGACGGAGATCTTCTCCCGCTCGATGGCCTTGCCCAGCAGCGCGGCGCGCAGCGGAGCCAGGTATTCGGGGAAGATCGTGACGACGTCGATGCGCAACGGGTGGCCCTTCGAGCGGGAAGTTCCGGCGCGGGGCCGGGAGAGCAACGTGCCGGAGGGGCGACGGATCAGTCGTCGCCGAGCAGGCCCTCGGGCGGGTCGATGACGACACGCCCGGCCTCGAGGTCGATCTCGGGCACGATCTCGGTGACGAACGGGACGAGCCGTTCCACGTCGTCAGCGGTGCGCACCGAGAGCAGTTCGCCGCCGGGCGTGTGCAGCACTTCGCGCACCACGCCGACCTCGTCACCGGTCGTCAGCACCACCCGCAGACCTTCCAGCTGGTGGTCGTGGAACTCGTCCGGGTCGTCGGTCGGCGCGAGTTCGTCGGTGCGCACGGTCAGCGTGACGCCGCGCAGCTGCTCGGCCGCGTCCATGTCGTCCACCGACTCGAAGCGCACCAGCAGCCGCCCGGCGTGGGGCCGGGCGGCTGTCACGGTGAGCGTGTCCGATCCGGGCTTGCCGCGCCGCTGGACGCCGAGCACCGCGCCCGGCGCGAACCGCAGTTCGGGGCTGTCGGTGCGCACGTCGACGACGACTTCGCCGCGCACGCCGTGCGTCTTCGCGACTCTGCCCACGGCCAGTGCCGGACCGGTCATGCCGTCCTCATCGATCGGTGTCGACCACGTCGACCCGGATGCCGCGCCCGCCGATCCCGGAGATCACGGTGCGCAGCGAGGTCGCCGTGCGGCCACCGCGGCCGATGACCTTGCCCAGGTCGTCCGGGTTCACGTGGACTTCCAGGGTGCGGCCCCGCCGGGTGGTGAGGAGTTGGACGCGGACATCGTCGGGGTTGTCGACGATGCCGCGCACCAGGTGTTCGAGCGCGTCCGCGAGGACCGTCACGCCTGGCCGTCCTCGGACTTCTGCTCCTCAGCGGCCTCGGCCTCGGCCTTCTTGCCGCCCTTCTTCTTGGGCGTGGTGGCCTCGGCGACGGTGTCCTCACCGGCGGCGGCGAGAGCGGCGGCGAACAGCTCTTCCTTGCTCGGCTTCGGCTCGGCGACCTTCAGGGTGCCCTCGGCGCCCGGCAGGCCCTTGTGCTTCTGCCAGTCACCGGTGACCTCGAGGATGGCCTGCACCGGCTCGGTCGGCTGCGCGCCGACGCTCAGCCAGTGCTG
Source organism: Saccharopolyspora sp. NPDC047091 (assembly GCF_040643635.1). Taxonomy (NCBI): domain Bacteria; kingdom Bacillati; phylum Actinomycetota; class Actinomycetes; order Pseudonocardiales; family Pseudonocardiaceae; genus Saccharopolyspora; species Saccharopolyspora sp. NPDC047091. Next base: position 29,503 of record NZ_JBEYUS010000028.1, on the reverse strand, counting down.
CGCGCGCTCGGAGTCGACGATGATGCGGCTCGGGTTGTCCATCGGGTGGTACTGACCGATGGTCTCGATCGCCCGGCCGTTGCGGCGGGTGCGCGAGTCGGCGACGACGATGCGGTAGTGCGGCTCCCGGATCTTACCGATACGGGCCAGCTTGATCTTCACAGCCACGGGTGCTGGTGCTCCTCAGACTCTCGTTCGTGCTCGGGCGAGCGAACCAAGCCGTGTGGGGAAATACGGAGTGGATGGCTCATACGTCGATGGCCGCGGACGGTGAGAGGGACCGACTCGCAGCGAACAGGCGCTTATTCTGCCAGATGCCCCGCCCCGCCCCGCAGCAGGTCCCTCCCAGCACCCGCATCACGCCTGCGCAGCGGCCGGTGCCCGCCTCCCGTCAGCGGCGAAGCAACTGAGCAGCGGGCAGCGTCCGTCTCCTGCCAGCGAGGAAACCGCTGAGGTTCCGCCACCCACCGCTTCGCACCAGCAGCGGAGCGAAGTCACGTCGGTGTGATCACGCCGAGGGAGATGAGCAGGAGTCCCAGCGCAGGCAGGAAGTTGTTCACCTGGTGGGCGACCACGCTCGCGGTGAGCCTGCCGGTGCGCATCCGGGCGATCCCGATCGGGATCGCGATGATCAGCAGCAGCCAGGTGCGCTCCGGCTCCAGGTGCCCGATGGCGAACACGGCGGTGCTGAGCACGAACGCGCTGATCCGGCTCCACCGCAACCGCTCCATGGCGCCCCACAGCAGCCCGCGGTACAGCACCTCCTCGCACACCGGGGCGATCAGCCACACGTGCAGGAAGATCAGCACTGCCAGCGACGGCGACAGCTCCACCCCGTCGAGCAGGGTGCTGACCGCGGAGGTGGCGTTCTCCGGCCCCACCCACCTGATCCAGATCGTCGAGGCGATGGTGGTGCTGAGCAGCCCGACCAGTCCGATGCCGAAGCCCGCCTTGACGTCCTCCCACCGCCAGTACAACCCGAAGTCCAGCCGCGGACCGTTGCCGCGCAGCAGGGTGATCGCCACCGCTACGGCGGCCGACACCAGCGTCGGGAGCATCAGCATGCACACCAGCGCCGCCGAGAACCACTCGCTCTGCCGCGGGTCCCCGAACAGCGCCATCAGCATCGCCGATGCGATGAGGAACACCGCCTCGGCCAGGAAGAACGCGCCGAAGCCCCATCTGTGGTCGCGCGCGGCGGGCGGGGTGGGGACTTCGGTCGCGGTCCCGGTTCCCCCGTCCTGGGCGGAAACGCCTTCAGCTGGCTCGGGCTGCGGTACCTGCACGGGCGCCTCCGTCTCGAACGAGCGGCGTTCCGGGGCGTGCCCGGTATCCCCGCCGCTCGACCACGGGTGTTCCCAGCACGCCGAATGTCCGGCGGAAACGCCAGATTACCTTCGTCTTTCACCACCCCACATCCGCTTTCGGACGTGGTGGACCGTCGATCAGGTGACGACGGCGCCCCGCAGCACGATGCGGCGGGGATGGCGCAGCGCGCCGAGGTCCGCGCGCGGATCGGTGTCGTAGCAGACCAGGTCGGCGACCGCGCCGTGCTCCAGTCCACCGTGGCCGAGCCACGCGCGGGCGGCCCAGGACGCCGCGCCCAGCGCCTGCTCCGCGGACATGCCGACGCGGTGCAGTGCGCGGATCTCGTCGACGAGCACGCCGTGCTCGATGCCGCCGCCCGCGTCGGTGCCCGCGTACACCGGGACGCCCGCCTCGACCGCCTTGGCGACGGTGGCGTCGCCGCGGTCGTAGAGGGCGGTCATGTGGCTCGCGTAGTCCGGGTACTTGGTGGCCGCCGCGGCGAACGACGGGAAGTTCTCGATGTTCACCAGCGTCGGCACCAGCGCGGTGCCGTGCCGGGCCATCAGCTCGACGGTGTCGTCGGTGAGGCCGGTGCCGTGCTCGATGCAGTCGATGCCCGCGGCGAGCAGCCCGGGCAGCGCGTCCTCGCCGAACACGTGCGCGGTGACGCGGGCGCCGTGCTCGTGGGCGACGGCGATCGCCTCGGCCAGCACGTCCGCGCTCCACAGCGGAGTGAGATCGCCCGCGGCGCGGTCGATCCAGTCGCCGACGAGCTTCACCCAGCCGTCGCCGTAGGCGGCCTGCTCGGCGACGGCAGCGGGCAGCTGGGACTCGTGCTCCAGCTGGTCGGCGAGGTACGGGATGTAGCGCTTCGGCTTCGCCAGGTGCCTGCCCGCGCGGATGATGCGCGGCAGGTCGGCGCGCTCCTGCAACGGCCGGGTGTCGATCGGCGCGCCGCAGTCGCGGATGAGCAGGGTGCCCGCGTCCCGGTCGGTCTCGGCCTGCTGCGCGGCGACCTCCAGGTCGACCGGGCCGTTCGGGCCGATGCCGACGTGGCAGTGCGCGTCGACGAGCCCGGGCAGCAGGTAGCCGCCGTCGAACACGGTGGTCGCGCCGGGCAGCGGCGCGCGGCTGATCAGGCCGTCGCCGATCCAGAGCTCACCGGCTTCGCCCTCGGGCAGCAGCACGCCGCGCAGGTGCAGCGGCGCGCTCATTTCTTCTTCTTGCCGCCGAAGTTCAGCTTGGAGGGGTCGAACCCGGGCGGGAGCTCGTTGAGCCCGCCCTGCAACTGGGAGGTGTCCGGGGCGGCACCGGGCGCTCCACCACCGGGCATCCCGCCGGGGAACCCGCCCGGCGGCAGGCCGGGGAATCCGCCGGGCATGCCGCGCATGCCCTTCGGCGGGGTCGGCCCCTTGGCCTTGCCCTTGCGGTTCTTGCCCTTGCCCTTCTTGCCCTTCTTGCCGCCCCCGCCGCCGCCGAAGCCGCCGAACTGGCCGGCCATCTGCTGCATCATCTTGCGGGCTTCGAAGAAGCGGTTCACCAGGTCGTTGATGTCGCTGACGCTGACGCCGGAGCCCTTGGCGATGCGCTGCCGCCGCGAGGCGTTGATGATCTTCGGGTCGGTGCGCTCGGCGGGCGTCATGCCGTGGATGATCGCCTGCACCCGGTCCAGGTGCTTCTCGTCGAAGTTGGCGAGCTGGTCCTTCATCTGGTTCGCACCCGGCAGCATGCCCAGCAGGTTCTGCAGCGGACCCATCCGGCGGACCGCCTGCATCTGCTCGAGGAAGTCCTCGAGGGTGAGCTGCCCGGAGCCGAGCTTCTGCGCGGCCTGCTCGGCCTGGTCGGCGTCGAACGCCTGCTCGGCCTGCTCGATGAGGGTGAGCATGTCGCCCATGCCGAGGATGCGGCTCGCCATCCGGTCGGGGTGGAAGACGTCGAAGTCCTCCAGCTTCTCCCCGTTGGAGGCGAACATGATCGGCTGGCCGGTCACGTGCCGCACCGACAGCGCGGCACCACCGCGGGCGTCGCCGTCGAGCTTGGTGAGCACCACGCCCGAGAAGCCGACACCGTCCCGGAAGGCCTCCGCGGTCGACACCGCGTCCTGGCCGATCATCGCGTCGACCACGAACAGGACCTCGTCCGGCTGGACGGCGTCCCGGATGTCCGCGGCCTGGCGCATCATCTCCTCGTCCACGCCGAGGCGGCCCGCGGTGTCGACGATGACCACGTCGTGCTGCGCGCGCTTCGCCTCGTCGAGGCTGCGCCGGGCCACGTCCACCGGGTCACCGGTGCCGTTGCCCGGTTCCGGCGCGAACACCGGAATGCCCGCGCGCTCGCCGACGACCTGGAGCTGGGTGACCGCGTTGGGGCGCTGCAGGTCGCAGGCCACCAGCATCGGGGTGTGTCCCTGGCCGGAGAGCCACTTGGCGAGCTTCCCGGACAGGGTGGTCTTGCCGGAGCCCTGCAGACCGGCGAGCAGGATCACCGTGGGCGGGTTCTTCGCGTGCTCCAGCCTGCGGGTCTCGCCGCCGAGGATGCCGACGAGCTCCTCGTTGACGATCTTGACGACCTGCTGGGCGGGGTTGAGCGCGCCGGAGACCTCGGCACCCTTCGCGCGATCCTTGACACCCGAGATGAACGCGCGCACCACCGGCAGCGCCACGTCCGCTTCCAGCAGGGCGATGCGGATCTCGCGCGCCGTGGCGTCGATGTCGGCGTCCGAGAGCCGGCCCTTGCCGCGCAGGTTCTGCAGAACCGAGGTGAGCCGGTCGCTAAGGGTGTCGAACACGGGTTCTCGCCGCTCCTGAGTCGAATGATGTACCTGAGTACCTGGTCGAGGGTAACCGCACCCGGAATCGCCGGAGGCGACCGCCGGGCAGGTGCCCGCGTCCGAGCGGCGGGCGCGGGGCGGACGAGCGGGCGGCGCGGCCTCCACCGGGAGACCGCGCCGCCCTCGTCATCAGGTGCGGTCGCGGCTGGGGCGCTTGCCGTAGCCGCCGCCGGGACGGCCGCCCTGCTGCGGGGCGCGCGGGCCGCCCTTGCGGTGCGGGCGCGGCTTGTCCCGGCTCGGACGCGGACCGCGCCGCGCCAGGACCTCGCCGTCGGCGCGGGTGATCCGCAGGCCGCGCCCGGCGACCTGGGTCTTGCTGAGCTTGCGCAGCATGTCCTCGGGCAGGTTCGCGGGCAGCTCGATGAGCGTGTGCTCGGCCCGGATGTCGATGTGCCCGATGTGCTTGCTGTGCAGGCCGCCCTCGTTGGCCAGCGCGCCGACCAGGGCGCTCGGCGTGACGCGGTTGCGGCGGCCGACCTCGACCCGGTAGGTGTCGGTGTCGGTCCCGGCCGGCTCGTAGCCGCCTTCGCGGTGCCTGCGGTTGTCCTGCGGCTCCGGCTCCAGCAGCAGCGGGCGGTCGCCCTGCACCATGCCGGCCAGCGCGGCGGCGATCTCCGCGGCGGGCACGTCGTGGGTGCGCTCGTACTCCTGCACGAGGTTGTGGAACAGCTCCAGGCCGCCCTTCTCCAGGGTGTCGGTGATCCCCTGGGCGAAGCGGGCGAGGCGCTGGTCGTTCACGTCGTTCACGCTCGGCAGGTCCATCTGCTCGATGGACTGCCGGGTGGCCTTCTCGATGGAGCGCAGCATGTGCCGCTCGCGCGGGGAGACGAACAGGATCGCCTCGCCGCTGCGCCCGGCGCGGCCGGTGCGGCCGATGCGGTGCACGTACGACTCGCTGTCGTGCGGGATGTCGTAGTTCAGCACGTGCGAGATGCGCTCCACGTCGAGCCCGCGGGCCGCGACGTCGGTGGCCACCAGGATGTCGATGCGGCCTTCGCGCAGGTGCCCGATGGTGCGCTCGCGCTGCGCCTGCGGCACGTCACCGTTGATCGCGGCGGCGTTGAAGCCGCGCGCCTTGAGCTTCTCGGCGAGCTCTTCGGTGATCTGCTTGGTGCGGGCGAACACGATCATCGCGTCGAAGGTCTGCACTTCGAGGATGCGGGTCAGCGCGTCCAGCTTGTACGGGCCGCGCACCGGCACGTACTTCTGGGTGATGTTGGTGGCCGTGGAGGTCTTGGTCTTGACCGAGATCTCCACCGGCTCGCGCAGGTAAGACTGGCTGATCTTGCGGATCGCGCCGGGCATAGTCGCGGAGAACAGCGCGACCTGCCGCTGCGCGGGCACCGACTGCAGGATGCGCTCGACGTCCTCGATGAAGCCCATCCGCAGCATCTCGTCGGCCTCGTCGAGCACCAGGTGCTTGAGGTTGCGCAGGTTCAGCGACCCCTTGTCCAGGTGGTCGATGAGCCGGCCCGGGGTGCCGACGACGACGTGCGCGCCGCGCTTGAGCCCGGCCAGCTGCGGGCCGTAGCTCTGGCCGCCGTAGATCGGCAGCACGTTGAAGCCCGGCAGGTGCTTGGCGTAGCGCTGGAACGCCTCGGCGACCTGGATGGCCAGCTCGCGGGTCGGGGCGAGCACCAGGGCCTGCGGGCCGGGCGCGTCCAGGTCGAGGTTGGTGAGGATCGGCAGCGCGAACGCGGCCGTCTTGCCGGTGCCGGTCTGGGCCAGGCCCATCACGTCGCGGCCTTCCAGCAGCGGCGGGATGGTCTGCTCCTGGATCGGCGACGGCGTCTCGTAGCCGAGCTCGACGAGGACCTTGCGGACCAGCGGGTCCAGCGCGAGCGCGTCGAAACCGGACGGCCCGGACGGCTCGGTGCTCTCCTCGGCGGGGGCCTGCTCGACCGGAGCCTGCTCGGCGGCGGGCTGCTCGGCGGCGGGCTGCTCGGTGGCGGCCGGGGCCTGCTCGGCGAGCGCGGATTCGACGGACTCGACCGCGGCGGTGACCGCCTGCTCGCCGTTCAGGTCGGCGGCGGGCAGCTCGGAGCTCGCGTCGCCGGTCAGAAGCCCACCGGAAACTGCTTGATCGATTTGGGGCATGGGTGTAGCGGATCTCCTCGGTAGTGGTCGCCAGGGCTGAACCGGAATGCGTCACGGCCCTGCACCGACGTCCACTGCACGCGGCGATCGCAACAGTCAGGTCCGAACACAGCTCCGCCGTCGCCGTCTCCAAGGGCGGGCGATGCTGTTCGCGCATGTCAAGCCGCGCACACCTGGCACGCACACGCACTGTTGCCAGTCACTCGCAGCTCGCTGTCTCAGCCAGACGCGGCGGAATCTGCCCCCGCGTCGTCGTCCAGGGTAGCGATCAACCGTTCGGCCGGGCGAACCCACCCGTGCTATCGGGACGAATCTCACCTCGTCGCCAGGTCAGCGGGGGCCGAGCAGCCGCAGGCCGCCGGTCACGTCCGCTCGTGTGAAGAGGTGCACTTCCTGCCAGCCGAACGGTGCCCGCCCGGACAGCAGCGCCCGGTGCATCCGGCGCGCGCGGTGCACGTGCAGCTGGAACGAGTGGCCCCGGATGAGCCTGCCGCGGGCGTGCTGCCCGGCCAGCGCCTCCTCCGGTCCGGCGTGCAGCCACACCAGGATCCGGCGCCGCCCGGTGAGCAGCGCGAACATCACCAGCATCAGCCGCGTGGTGGACCGGGTGGAGGGCTCGTGGGCGACGACGCGGCCGCGGGAGCGCAGGCAGCACCAGGCGATGCGCGCGCGGTGCAGCGCGTGCACCAGCGGCCGGTACCAGCGGTACGGGACGGCGGCGGGCAGCAGCGCGCGGAGCCGGGCCCGGACCTGCTCGGAGTCCAGCACCACCGTGCCCGGTGGCGCGACCAGCTTGTGCAGCACGGTGCTCTTGCCCGCGCCGGGCAGTCCGGCCAGGACGACGAGCGCGCGGCGAGGGGCGCGCAGGGCGGGGGCTGGGCCGCCGTCCACGGCGGACTCGTCCGAAATGTCCACGACGTCCCCAGGTTACGCGAAGCGGATCTTGCGGCGGGCGCGCGGGCGGACGCGGGAATCCGGGGTGGCCCTACCCCTCGTGCGGGCCACCCCGGATTCCCCTTTCCCCCAGCCCCCTCTTACCCCAACCCCCACGGGATCCCGCTCCTCCCGGCCCCCACCGGCTCCCGGGATCCCTCCCTTTTCCTCCTCAAGTGCGCCGAGTCCCCCGACCCGGCCCACGTCCCCCATCTCCGCGCACCGGCCCTCCGGCGCGGTTCCCCCGGTGTTCCGGCTCCCCCAGAGCCGTGCCCGGCCACGTTCCGCCCGTTCCCGTCCGACCCCCAGGTGCGGGCGGGTCTCGCGGCTCGGCCTCGGCACGCGCTGAAGTCTGCCGCGACCGGGGACCCGGCAAGACCGTGAGAGCCCGCGGTGCCGCTGAGTAGAGCTACGCAATCCCATCGGCGGCGCACGACGCACGAAGCCGGGCGTGGACCGCGTGGTCCACGCCCGGCTGCAGGACGGTGCTCGCCCGGTGTCAGATCGCCGCCACCCCGGTCTCCCCGGTCCGGACCCGCACCACGGAGTCCACGGCGGTGACCCACACCTTGCCGTCACCGACCTTGCCGGTGCGGGCGGCGCGCACGATCCCGTCGACGACCTCGTCCACCGTCGTGTCGTCCACGACGACCTCGACCCGGACCTTCTCCACGAAGTCCACCGCGTACTCGGCGCCGCGGTACACCTCGGTGTGGCCCTGCTGCCTGCCGTAGCCCTGGACGTCGCTGACGGTCATGCCGAGCACGCCCAGCTTCCCCAGCTCGTCCTTGAGCGCGTCCAGCCTGCTGGGCTGGACGATCGCGGTCACCAGCTTCATGCGTTGCTGCCCTCCAACTCGCGGTCGGCACCGTCGGTGCGCACGGCCGGGCGGCGCGCGGAACGGCCGTCGCCGAAGTGGTACGCCGATTCGGCGTGCTCCGTCTCGTCGACGCCCTCCGCCTCGTCCTCCGGGCTCAGCCGGAAACCGACGGTGGCCTTGACGATCCAGGCCAGCAGCAGGCTCAGCGCGAACGAGTAGGCGAACACCACCACGGCGCCCACCGCCTGCCGCCACAGCTGGTCGAACCCGCCGCCGTAGAGCAGCCCGCTCACCCCGGCCGGCGCCGAATCGGAGGCGAAGAACCCGACCAGCAGGGTGCCGACGAGCCCGCCGACCAGGTGCACGCCGACCACGTCGAGGGAATCGTCGAAGCCGAACCGGTACTTCAGGCTCAGCGCCAGCGCGCACACCGCACCGGTGATCCCGCCGACCGCGATCGCGCCCACCGGTGTCACCGACGAGCAGGCCGGGGTGATCGCCACCAGACCGGCGATGATGCCGGACGCCGCGCCGAGCGTGGTGGCGTGGCCGTCGCGCAGCCGCTCGACCAGCAGCCAGGCCAGCATCGCCGCGCACGTCGCCACCAGCGTGTTCACCAGCACCACCGCGGCCGAGTTGTCCGCGGCCAGCGCGGAACCGGCGTTGAACCCGAACCAGCCGAACCAGAGCAGCCCGGCGCCGAGCACCACGAACGGCAGGCTGTGCGGCTTCCCGGTGCCCTTCGGCCAGCCCGCCCGCTTGCCGAGCACCAGCGCCAGGGCCAGCGCGGCCGCACCGGCGTTGATGTGCACCGCGGTACCGCCCGCGAAGTCGATGGCGGCGAGCCGGTTCGCGATCCAGCCACCGACCGCGGTCACGTTCCCCGCCTCGTCGGTCTCGTCGAACGCGAACACCCAGTGCGCCACCGGGAAGTACACGACGGTCGCCCACAGCGCCGCGAACAGCAGCCACGGGCCGAAGCGGGCCCGGTCGGCGATGGCGCCGGAGATCAGCGCGACCGTCAGGATCGCGAACATGGCCTGGAAACCGGCGAACGCCAGCGTCGGGATCGTCCCGGACAGCTGGTCCTCGCCGAGCAGCCCGCTCAGCCCGAAGAACTGCACCGGGTCACCCAGCAGCCCGAGGCCGCCGAGGTCCCCGCCGAACGCGGCCGAGTACCCGAACAGCACCCACAGCACGCCCACGACGCCCATCGCGCCGAGACTCATCATGATCATGTTGAGCACGCCGCGGGCGCGCACCATGCCGCCGTAGAAGAAAGCCAGCCCTGGTGTCATGAGCAGCACCAGCGCGGCGCTGATCAGCACCCATGCGGTATCGCCTGAATTCACGTCGCCTCCCCGTGCGAACCGGTTGGGCGCATCCTGGGGAATGCCTGTTTCAGGCGATCCGTCCGCTCGTTTCCCCGTCGTGAACTGTCCGCGTCCTCGTGTTACGGCGGCGTTCCCCGGTCACCGGCAGGTCACGCGCGGACTGCGGTCGGCGACACCCAGGGGCGCCCCGCTCGGTCCACGACCCGATCGACGGACTCGCGCTCGTCCGCGGCGGCCGCGCGGGTCGTCGTCCCGGACTCGATCGGTCCGTGTTCTCCGGGGCCGGGCGTGATCGAAAACCCGGGAGGCGGCAGTGGTCCGCGACGAGCGTTCCCCGGCGGCGCACCTGCTCCGCGCGCCGTCGGTTTCCGCGGCGTTCGCCGGGTGGCGCGGGTCAGCCGAGGAGGGCGTCGACGAAGGCGGCGGGTTCGAAGGGGGCCAGGTCGTCCGGGCCCTCGCCGAGGCCGACGAGCTTGACCGGGACGCCCAGCTCGCGCTGCACCTGGAACACGATGCCGCCCTTCGCGGTGCCGTCCAGCTTGGTGAGCACGATGCCCGTCACGTCCACGACCTCGGAGAACACCCGGGCCTGCACCAGCCCGTTCTGCCCGGTGGTGGCGTCCAGCACCAGCAGCACCTCGTCCACCTGGGCGCGCTTCTCGACCACCCGCTTGACCTTGCCGAGCTCGTCCATCAGCCCGGTCTTGGTGTGCAGCCGGCCCGCGGTGTCGATCAGCACCGCGTCCACGCCGCTGTCGGTGGCGCGGGAGACCGATTCGAACGCGACGCTCGCCGGGTCCTGGCCCTCGTTGCCGCGCACCACTTCGGCGCCGACCCGCTCGCCCCAGGTGGCGAGCTGCTCGACGGCGGCCGCGCGGAACGTGTCGGCGGCGCCCAGCAGCACCTGGTGCCCGTCGGCGACCAGCACCCGCGCCAGCTTGCCGGTGGTGGTGGTCTTGCCGGTGCCGTTGACGCCGACGACCAGCAGCACCGCAGGCTTGCCGCCGTCGGCCGGGTCGCCGTGCGGCAGGGCGCGCACCGAGCGCTGTGCGTCGGTGCTCAGCGCGTCGATGAGGACTTCGCGCAGCAGCGCCCGCGCCTCGTCGGGGGTGCGGACGCCGCGCGAGGCGATCTCGGTGCGCAGCCGCTCCACGATCTCGGTCGTGGTGGCCGCGCCCAGGTCGGCCAGCAGCAGCGTGTCCTCGACCTCTTCCCAGGAGTCCTCGTCCAGGTCGCCCGCGCCGAGCAGGCCCAGCAGCCCCTGGCCGAACGTGGAACGGGACCGGGACAGCCTGCCGCGCAACCGCTCCAGTCGGCCCGCGGTCGGTTCGATCTCCTCGACCTCGGTGACCGGTTCGGCGGCGGGCGCCGGTTCCGGCGGGGTCTCGACCCGGTCCTGGTCGGGCACGCGGGTCGCGGTGCCGGTCGAGTCGTCGCCGGGGATCTCGTCGGCGACGACCGCGCCGCCGCCGGAGCCGTCCTGGACGCGTTCGACGTCGGTCTCGGTCGAACCGGTATCGGTGTCGGTGTCGGATCCGGTGGTGTCGGCCGGCTGTTCGCGGGGCGTGCCGGTCTCCGCTTCGACTTCACCCTCCGCAGGCAGCGGCACGTCCACGATGCCGCGGCGCGCGCTGTCCCTCGGCTCGGCGGCGTCGTCACCGACCCCGGGCTGCCCCTCGGTCTCCGGGCGCTCCCGGACCGGGTGCTCCGGCTGCTCCGCCTCCGCGGGCGGCGCGGTCGCCGCACCGCTGGAGAAGCTGAAACCACCACCCGCCTGGTAGCCACCGCCCTGCACCGCCGGGCGCTCCGCCTCCTGCTCCCGCAGGCTGATGCGGCGCCTGCGCGCCAGCACGATGCCGGCGACCACGGCCAGCACGAGCAGCACGGCGACGACAACGGCGATCAGGATCAGGTTCGAGGTGGACACGGCGCCCATCCTCGCACCCGCCCGGAGCAGCAGCGGGACAACCCCAAGGTGGGCGATTCACCAACAATGGCGGAAAGGCGCTTGCATCCCCCAGCTCGGTGCAATACACCACTGGACATGTCCTCATGGCGAGTCCTCGGGCTGCTCTCCGGCACGTCGATGGACGGCATCGACGTCGCCGCCGCCGAACTGAGCACCGCGGGCGACGGCGTCGCCGCACTGCGGCCGCTCGGGTTCGCCGAGGTCCCCTACCCGCCCGCGCTGCGGGAACGGCTGGCGGCCGCGCTGCCGCCCGCGGCCGTGGACGCGCACGAGTTCTGCGTGCTCGACACCGAGATCGGCCGCGCCTTCGCCGACGCGGCCCGGCACGGCATCGCCGAGTTCGGCGACGCCGACCTGATCTCCTCGCTCGGCCAGACGCTCTACCACTGGGTGGAGGACGGGCGGGCGCGCGGCACCACCCAGCTCGGCCAGCCCGCGTGGATCGCCGAAGCCACCGGGCTGCCGGTGATCGCCGACCTGCGCGCCCGCGACATCGCCGCGGGCGGGCACGGCGCCCCGCTCGCCGGGGTGCTCGACGCGTTGTGGCTCGCCGACCGGCCCGGCCCGGTCGTCGCGCTCAACATCGGCGGCATCGCCAACATCACCGTCGTCGGCGGCCCGGAACCGCTCGCTTACGACACCGGGCCCGGCAACGCGCTGCTCGACGCCGCCGCCGCGCGCGTCACCGGTGGTACGGCGGCCAGCGACGTCGACGGGCGGCTCGCCGCGGCGGGCCAGGTGCGGGCGGAACTCCTCGACCGGCTGCTCGCCGACGGCTACTACCGGTCGGAGCCGCCGAAATCGACCGGCAAGGAGCACTTCAACGCCGCCCACCTCGACGAAGCCCTCCGCGGCGCCGGGTTCGACGGCCACGAACCCGACGGGCCCGACCTGCTCGCCACGCTCACCGAGCTCACCGCCGCCACCGTCGCCGACGCCTGCCACCGGCACGGCGCGCGCGAGGTCGTCGCCTCCGGTGGCGGGGTGCGCAACCCGGCGCTGCTGGCCGCGCTGCGGCGCAGGCTCGGCACCGGGGTGGACCTGCACGTCAGCGACGACCTCGGGCTGCCCGCCGCCGGCAAGGAGGGCTACCTGGCGGCCCTGCTGGGCTGGCTGACCTGGAACGGGCTGCCCGGCAACGTGCCCGGCACGACCGGTGCCGACGGGCCCCGGCTGCTCGGCTCGATCACCCCCGGGACCGGACCGCTGCGCCCGCCCGAGCCCGCGGCCGCACCCGTGCGGAGCCTGCGCATCACCCATTCCACGACACTGGAGGCCGAATGAGGTCGATCGATCTCATCGTGATCGGGCTGTACCTGGTCGCGATGCCGCTGCTGGGCCTGCTGCTGAGCGGCAAGCAGCGCAGCTCGCAGGAGTACTTCGTCGGCAGCCGGACCCTCCCGTGGTGGGCGGTGTGCTTCTCCGTCGTCGCCACCGAGACCTCGACGTTGACCGTGATCAGCGTGCCGACCGTCGCCTACCTCGGCACCTTCACCTACCTGCAGCTGGCCATCGGCTACCTGATCGGCCGGATCATCGTCGCGTTCGTGCTGCTGCCCAAGTACTTCGCCGGGAACCTCGTCAGCGCCTACGAGTTCCTCGGGAAGCGGTTCGGCACCGGGTTGCAGGGCACCGCATCGGTGACCTTCCTGATCACCCGGCTGCTCGCGGACGGGCTGCGGCTGTTCGCCACCGCCATCCCGGTGAAGGTGATGGCCGAGGTGTTCGGGCTCGACATCTCCTACTGGCAGATCGTGCTGGCCCTGTCGGTGCTGACCGTGATCTACACCTACCTCGGCGGGATCAAGGCCGTGGTGTGGGTGGACGCGATCCAGATGTTCGTCTACGTGGCCGGGGCCGTGCTGACCGCGGTCGTGCTCGCCGGGGACCTGCCCGGGGACTGGCTCGCCACCGCCTGGCAGGAGGGCAAGTTCCAGCTGTTCGACTTCGGCTCGTCCATCGTCACCGAGCAGTACGCGTTCTTCACCGCGGTGATCGGCGGCGCGGTGTTCGCGATGGCCTCGCACGGCGCCGACCAGCTGATGGTGCAGCGGCTGCTGTCCTGCCGGAACCTGCGGGACAGCCAGCTCGCGCTGATCACCAGCGGTGTCGTGGTGGCCGTGCAGTTCGCGCTGTTCCTGTTCATCGGCACCCAGCTGTGGTCCTTCTACCAGGGTGCCGATCCGGCGGCGCTGGGCATGGGCAGCGATGACGAGCTGTTCCCGCGGTTCATCGTGACCGAGCTGCCGCCCGGCGTGTCCGGGTTGCTGATCGCGGGCATCCTCGCCGCGGCGATGAGCACCCTGTCGTCCTCGCTGAACTCGCTGTCCACCTCCACCGTCAGCGACCTGTACCGGCGCATCGGCGGCAGCGGGGCGGACGATTCGAGCGTGCTGCGGCTCGGCAAGGTGTGGACGCTGATCTGGGCGCTGGTGTTCGTGGTGTTCGCGTCCCTGTTCAGCAACACCGACAACCCCGTCGTGGAGATCGGGCTGAGCATCGCCAGCTACACCTACGGCGCGCTGCTCGGCGCCTTCCTGCTGGGAATGCTGGTGAAGCGGGCGCGGCAGAGCGACGCGATCACCGCGTTCGTGGCGACGCTGGTGGTGGTGCTGGTGCTGGCGTTCGGGGTGACGTTCCCGGACGGCGAAGGCGGCGAGGCGTCGCTGGCGTTCCCGTGGTTCACGCCCGTCGGGGTGCTCGTCACGCTGCTCGTCGGCGGCCTGCTGTCGCTGCGGCACCCGGCGCCGCCCGAAGCGGAGAAGGCCGCGGCCACCGCCGACTCCGCCTGACATCGCAGGTGAACGGCCCACTCGCGCGGGCGGGTGGGCCGTTCACCACCGACTCGTTGTTATTAGCGAGTGCGGGATGATCAGTGTGATCAACGATCAGCACTGCTCGCGCGGGCGGATCAGAGCAACAGCAGCGGCAGGATCGCCACCAGCAGGCAGAACACGAACCAGCCGATCAACAGCCCCACGATCAGCCGGCGGTTCGGCGTCGCCTGCGGGCCCGGCCCGATCGCCCCCGCACCGAACGTCACCATCGGCGCCCGGTAGAACACGTCGACCTGCCCGCCCGCGTGCACCGGGACCACCGCGGTCGCGGAACCGAACCGCCACAGGTAGTTCACGTGCAGCTCGACCTGGTACTGCCCCGGCGGCACGTCGACCACCGTCCTGCCCCACCGCGCGACCGGACCCGGTCGCCCGTTGATCGTGATGCCCGGCTTCAGCAGGCCCATCGTGAACGCCAGCGGGTCGTACGAGGAGTCCAGCACGAGGCGCCCCGCGCCCGCAGGCGGCGCCGTCGCCGGGTGCGTCGGTTGCTGGCCCGGGTACGGCTGCGGGGCCGGTCCCGAGCTCGACTGCGGCGGCGGAACCGGTCCGGATCCCGGGTACTGCGGGATCGGACCCGAACTCGGGTACGGCTGCTGGACAGGTCCGGACTGCGGCTGCGGAAGCCCCGGATGCGGGCTGTTCGGCTGGGACACGGGGCCTCCTGAACGGGCGCGAAGATCGCGAGTCACACCGTAGTTCGCACCGCCGCTCGAGGGGGCCGGTTCCGCAGAACCGGCCCGACCCACCGGGCAGGGATCAGGCGCCGTCCTGGTCCGAATCGGCGGAGAGCACGATCGACGCCAGGTAGCCGTCGTCCTCCGGCACCACCTTCAGCAGCATCGAGTCCTCGAAGATGTTGTCGCCGTCGTTGAACGTGTCCCGCCCCGTGTGCTCGCTGTAAGGCGCCCGCGCGAACACCGCCGAGTTCAGCTGCTCGTCGAACATGAGCTGGCTGGTCAGCACCCGCTCGTTGCTGACGTGCACCATCACGTGGACGTGCACCGTGCGGCCCGTGTACCAGCCGGGCCAGATCGTGGTGAACTCGACGACGCCCTCGGCGTTGCTGACCTGGGCGCCGCGCAGGTAGCGCTTGTCGTCGGTGGGCACCAGGTCCTGGTCGCCACCGCCGCCACCGGGTCCGCCACCGCCCGGCTTCTCGCCGTTCTCCGGCGGCGGTCCCGGCGGCATGCCACCGCCGCCACCGGAGGACTGGTCCTCGGCCCCGGAGTACAGCCCGGCCGCATCGCAGTGCCAGATCTCCACGACCGCGTTCGGCAGCGCCGCGCAGGTCTCGCTGTCCTGCACCTTCAGCGCCAGCCGCAGCCGCACGCCCTGCCGGTCCTCCCGGATGTCGCTGCGGACCTTGTCCGCGTCGAAGTAGTACGGCCCCTGCGTGGTGTCCGGGGTGAGCGTGCAGGTGTTCACGTCGGAGAACAGGTCCGACGCGTCGGTGGCGGTCTGCGGGGTGAGCGCCTGGCTCTCCCCCGTGGAGGTGGTGACGGTGGTGCTACCGCCGGCCTGCGACCCGCACGCCGCCAGCAACGTGCCCAACCCGATCGAGCCGACGCCGGCGAACATCGATCGCCTGCTGACCCGCTGCCCTTCGTGGTGATCCGACATGCCGCCCTCTTTCGCAGTCTCGTTCGCGGAACGAGCTCGAAGTTAGAGCGGCGAGCTGCGAGGAGGCTGGGAACCGGCTGCGAGATCACCGGGCGTCCGGCGGATCAGTCCGCGGCGGGTTCCCCGGCCGCCGGATCCTCCGGAGCGGGCACCGCGTCCGGAGCGGGCGCCGCGTCCGCCGTGACCGGAGCGGGCACCGCGTCCGGAGCGGGCACCGCGTCCGGAGCGGGCGCCGCGTCCGCCGTGACCGGAGCGGGCACCGGTTCCTGCTGCGCCGACGTGGGCGCCGCGTCCGCGGGCGCCGCGCCATCGGCCACCGCTTCCGGCGCCGGGCCCTCGCCGGACTTCTCGGCCTTCCCGGACTTCCCGCCGCGCAGCCGCTGCGAGATGACGGTGGTGATCCCGTCCCCGCGCATGCTCACGCCGTACAGCGCGTCGGCGATCTCCATCGTCGGCTTCTGGTGCGTGATGATGAGCAGCTGCGAGGTGCTGCGCAGCTGGTCCAGCAGGATGATCAGCCGCCGCAGGTTGGTGTCGTCCAGCGCCGCCTCGACCTCGTCGAGCACGTAGAACGGCGACGGGCGCGCTCGGAAGATCGACACCAGCATGGCGACCGCCGTCAGCGACTTCTCCCCGCCGGACAGCAGCGACAGCCGCTTGACCTTCTTGCCCGGCGGCCGCGCCTCCACCTCGATGCCGGTGGTGAGCATGTCGTCCGGGTCGGTGAGCACCAGCCTGCCGTCGCCGCCGGGGAACAGCACCGAGAACACCTTCTCGAACTCGGCGGCGACGTCGTGGAACGCGGACTGGAAGACCTCCAGGATCTTCTCGTCGACCTCCTTCACGACGTCCAGCAGGTCGCGGCGGGTGGACTTGATGTCCTCCAGCTGGGTGGACAGGAAGCGGTAGCGCTCCTCCAGCGCCGCGTACTCCTCCAGTGCCAGCGGGTTCACCTTGCCCAGCAGCGACAGGTCCTTCTCGGCGCGCTTGGCGCGGCGTTCCTGGGTGGCGCGGTCGTAGGGCACCGACGGCGGCGTGGTGACCTCTTCGCCGCGTTCCTTCGCCGCCTCGTACTCGGCGACCTCGGCGGGGCTCGGCGGGACCGGAACCGTGGGGCCGTACTCCTCGGCGAGGTCGTCGAGGCCGATGCCGAAATCTTCGATGATCTTGGATTCGAGCTGTTCGATGCGCAGCCGCTGCTCGGCGCGCACCACCTCGTCGCGGTGCACCGCGTCGGTGAGCTTCTCCAGCTCGCCGCTGAGCTCCCGCACCCGGGCGCGCACCGCGCCCAGCGCCTGCTCGTGCTCGCTCTGCAAGGCCTGCGCGGTGTCGCGCTCCTCCGTGGCCGCCCGCAGCGACACCGCAATGCGCTCCAGCGCGGTCTCGGCACCGTCCACGACGGCCTGCGCGACGCGGGCGCCGCGCTCCCTGGCCTGGCGGGCCGCTTCGGCGCGGGCGCGGGCTTCGCGCTCCTGCCGGGCGGCGCGGCGCAGCTGGTCGGCGCGGCCCTGCACGGCGCGGGCGCGTTCCTCCGCGGTGCGCTGGCCGAGGCGCGCGTCCATCTCCTCCTGGCGCAGGGTGCCGAGCTCGCCGCCGAGCCGGTCGCGCAGTTCGGTGTCCGGTTCGGCCTGCTCCTCCTGCTCGTTCTTGACGGCGGCGAGGCGCTCCTCCAGCTCGGCCAGCGAGGCCAGCGCCTGTTCGCGGGACTGCTCGACCTTCGCGCGCTGCTGGCGGACCCGCTCCACCTCGGCGGCCGCGGACTGGGCGGCCTTGCGCAGGCTGGAGACGCGTTCGGAGCTGCGGGCGGCGGCGATCTTCGCCTCGTTGATCTGCTCCTGCACGGCGCGGACCTCGTCGCGGCGGGACTGCTCCTCGGCGCGGGCGCCTTCCAGCGCGGCCGAGTGCTGCTCCTGGCGGCGCTGCGCGGCGGCGAGCTCCTGCTCGGCTTCGGCGACGGCGGCCTGCACCTCGATGACGCTCTGCCCGTCGTCGGAGCCGCCGGTGGCCCAGTGCCCGCCGAGCACGTCGCCGTCGCGGGTCACCGCCCGCACCTCGGGGTTCCGCCGCACCACGTCGCGGGCGGCGGGCAGGTCGTCGACGACCGCCATCCGGTCCAGCGCCGTGGTCACCGCCGCGCGCAGCCCGTCCGGGGCGCGCACCAGGTCCACCGCCCAGCTCGCCCCCGCGGGCAGCTGCGGCCAGCCGGTGCGGTCCGGTTCGCCCGCACCGCCGAC
Organism: Saccharopolyspora sp. NPDC047091; assembly: GCF_040643635.1. Taxonomy (NCBI): domain Bacteria; kingdom Bacillati; phylum Actinomycetota; class Actinomycetes; order Pseudonocardiales; family Pseudonocardiaceae; genus Saccharopolyspora; species Saccharopolyspora sp. NPDC047091. The sequence continues at coordinate 11,518 of NZ_JBEYUS010000028.1, read as the reverse complement.
GAGCACCCCGGCCTTGCCCGCGGCATCGGACTTGAGCAGTTCCAGGGCGCGCACCGCGTCGTCCACTCCGGACACGGCCACCGCGTCCGCGACGGCGCCGAGCGCGGCGGCCAGCGCGGCCTCCGCACCGGTGTCCACGGTCAGCAGCGCCGCCACCGAACCGAGCAGGCCCGGCACCTTCTCCCCCGCGCCGAGCAGCGCGCCCGCACCGTCCTTGCGGTTCAGGCCCATCGACAGCGCCTCGACCCTGGCCTGCCAGGACGCGATCTCGCGTTCGGCGGCGCGCTCGGCCTTGACCAGTTCCTCCACCCGGGAGCGGGCGGCGTCGCGGGCCGCGGCCGCGTTCGCCTGCCGCTCGGGCAGGCCCGCGTCGTCGGATTCCTGGCCGCCGCTCTCCGCTTCGGCGTCGGCGAACGCCGTCTCGGCGACCTCGGCGCGCTCCTGCGATTCGGCCAGCGAGACGTTCAGCCGCTCCAGCTCGTCGGAGGTGGCGCTCGCCTTGCTGCGCATCGACTCGACCTGGCCGGAGAGCCGGGCGACGCCTTCGCGGCGGTCGGCGATGGCGCGGACCGCGGCCATGTGCTCGCGCTCGGCGTCCTTGAGCCGGTCCTCCAGCTCGGAGCGGCGGCGCACCACCTCGGCGAGGACTTCGCGGGCCGTCTCGACCTCTTCGCGGAGCTCGATCTCCTGCTCGGCGGCCTCTTCGGCTTCGGCGTCGAGCTGGTCGGGGTCGCGTCCGCTGCGCTGCTCGGTGTTCTGCGCGGTGAGGTGCTTGTGCCGTTCCGCGGCGAGGCGCAGCGTGCCGTGCAGCCGTTCTTCCAGCGCGGACAGCCGGTACCAGGTGTCCTGGGCGCGGTTGAGCCGCGGCGCGTCGGCGGCGACCTTCTCCTCCAGCCCCTTCTCCTCGGACTGGGCGAATTGCAGGCCGCGTTCGACCTCGGCGCGCTTGGCCTTCGCCTCTTCCTGGTCGGCCTGGTCGCGGGCCAGCTCGGCGCGGGAGGACAACAGGTCGTCGGCGATGAGCCGCAGCCGGGCGTCCCGCAGGTCGGCCTGCACGGTCTGCGCCTTGCGGGCGATCTCGGCCTGCTTGCCGAGCGGCTTGAGCTGGCGGCGCAGTTCCCCGGTGAGGTCGGTGAGCCGGGTCAGGTTGGCCTGCATCGCGTCGAGCTTGCGGAGCGCCTTCTCCTTGCGCTTGCGGTGCTTGAGCACGCCCGCGGCCTCTTCGACGAGCCTGCGGTGCTCGTCCGGCTTGGCCTGCAGGATGGAGGCGAGCTGGCCCTGGCCGACGATGACGTGCATCTCGCGGCCGATGCCGGAGTCCGACAGCAGTTCCTGCACGTCCATCAGGCGGCAGCTGTTGCCGTTGATCTCGTACTCGCTGGCGCCGTCCCGGTACATCCGGCGGGTGATCGACACCTCGGTGTACTCGATGGGCAGCGCGCCGTCGGAGTTGTCAATGGTGAGCGTGACCTCGGCGCGGCCCAGCGGGGCGCGGCCGGAGGTGCCGGCGAAGATGACGTCCTCCATCTTGCCGCCGCGCAGGTCCTTGGCGCCCTGCTCGCCCATCACCCAGCGCAGCGCGTCCAGCACGTTCGACTTGCCGGAGCCGTTGGGCCCGACCACGCAGGTGATGCCGGGTTCGAAGCGCAGCGTGGTGGCCGAGGCGAAGGACTTGAACCCCTTGAGCGTCAGGCTCTTCAAGTGCACGGCTGCGATCGACCTTTCCGCGAGTGCTGCCTGCGTGCGGCGTTCGGCAGAGCCTACCCGCCGCGATGTTCACCACCGGCGGAACCGGGCCCGGCGGGCGGGTCAGCGTTCGACGAACCCGGTGCGGTCGCCCTTCGGCTCGGACCACTGCTCGGCCACGTGCTCGACCGCGCCGGGGGTGTCGCCGGAGCGCAGCGCGGCCAGCAACCGCTCGCAGGCCTCCCGCGGACCTTCGGCGACGACTTCGACGCGGCGGGCGGGCAGGTTGGTGGCGCTGCCGACCAGGCCGAGTTCGAGGGCGCGGGCCCGGGTCCACCAGCGGAATCCGACGCCGTGCACGTGCCCGTGCACCCAGGCGGTCAGCCGGGCCTGCTCGGCGGTCGCGGAAGTGTCGTCGAGATCGCTCACACCTCGCATGATGCCCGTCGCCCGGGGCCGCACCGACCGCGCCCCGCACGCTCCGCGATCATCCATCACTCGAAGGTGTGGCCGCGGTGACTTCTCCCGGCGAATCACCAGCGCACGGCCCGGATGATCGACGGCGGGCGCGGCACCCGGGCCGAACGGGGCTTGCCCCGGCGGCTACCGTGTCGCGAGATCCACGCGCAACGTCCGGAACGTCGAATTCCGCCCGAACCGGACGCCGCCGGTATCAGCGGTACGGGTGCGCCGGCCCGTGCCGTCGGGACTGAACGAGTGGGACACGATGGACCCTTTAGCACCTGACCCCGCCGCGCAGGCCGGGGAACCGACCGGGACGCGGTCGCGAAGACTCGCCCTGTGGGCGACGACCGGAGTGGTCGTGGCCACCGGTTTCGCCGCCTCCGCGGCCGTCGTCGTCGGTGATCACGAGCGGGATGCGGCCGAGCGGTTCCCCGCCGTCTCGCCGAGCGAGACGACGCTGCAGACCACCACCGGCTACCCGGGGGCGCCGCAACCGGTGGGACCGCCGCAGCTGGCCCCGCCCGCGGGCACGTCCGCCGCGGACATCTCGTCCAGCGAGGCGGAGCTGACCAGCGAGACCGCGGAGAGCAGCTCCCGGCCGCCGGACGACGGTTCCGCACCGCCGCTCCCGCCGAGCCCGACCTGGGTTCCGCCGGACACCGGCACCCCGAAGCCGCCGCCTCCGCCGCCGACCACGTCGGAACCGGAGCCGCCGCCCACCTCGACGACTCCGCCGCCGACGAGCCCGCCGGACACCTCGGAGCCCACGCAACCGCCGACGGAGTCCACCGGCTCCACCGGCCCGTCGGCCTCGCGCACCGAAGCGCCGACCACGCGCAGCAGCTCCGCCGAGGAACCGACCACCTCGGCCACCTCGTCGGCACCGTCCTCCGCCGACTCGACCGGCTGATCGTTCGCGGCCGTTCGGCCGGACCGGCTGCCCCGTTCGCCCGGCACCGGCGGTCGAACGGGGCAACGGCCGCGCCGCGGCGCAAGGGGCCCGCCGAACCGTGCTAGACACGGAGTTCCACGTCCCCGAACGCGCCGCGCCGACCGCTGCTCGCGCGCACGACCACACCTCCACGAGGCATCCACGATGAGCGAATCAGAGGCGACCCCCGCTGCCGGTGGCAAGCGGGGGCGCAAGCAGCTGCGACCCGACCCGGCCGACGGGCCGGTCGCCGCCTTCGCCTACCGGTTGTGCGAGCTCAAGGAATCCGCGGGCGACCCGTCCTACGACCGGATGCGCACCGATTTCGGGGCGGCCGCGTCGAAGTCGGCGTTGTCCTCGGCCGCGCGCGGGCAGGACCTGCCGTCCTGGGAGACGACGTGGGAGTACGTGCGCAGCCTCGCGGTGGGCGCGCTCGGGCAGGACGCCGACACGGTGCGCCGCGAGTGGTCCCGCCGGTGGGAGCACGCCAGGGCCGCCGCCGAGCAACCGTCCGCGCCGGAGGCCGAACCCGCGGTGCGGCGCGACGCTCCCGCCGCCGAACCCGACCCGGAGTCCGGCCCGGACCGGGCGCGCCGCCGCGGCTGGATCCTGGCGGGCACCGGTGCCGCGGTGGTGCTGGTGGCGGTGGTGCTGGGCTGGTACCTGCTGTCCGGCCCGGAGCGACCCATCCCGGGCGACGCGTCGGTGATGCTCGGCGAGACGGTGCCGGACGACACGCCGATCCCCGCCGGGACGAGCTTCGTGAAGTCGTGGGACATCAAGAACGTGGGCCGCGTGCCCTGGACCGGGCGCTACCTGGAGCAGACCGGGGAGCGCGTCGGGGACGCCGAGTGCACCGCGCCGCAGCGGGTGTGGATCCGGGACACCCCGGCCGGCGAGCAGGTGCGGATCACCGTTCCGGTCGTGGCGGGCGAGAAGACCGGCCAGTGCAAGATCGCCTGGAAGATGGTCGACGAGCACGGCGAGCTGTTCTTCCCGGATCAGGCGCTGCGCCCGGTGTTCTTCGACATCCGCGTGACGCCGGGTTCCGCCTGACCCGTTCCGGAGGGGGTGCCTCCGCCCGTTTTTCCGGGACGAAGGCACCCGCCGTCCGTCTTCCCCAGGGGTTGGTCTCGGATTCCCCATGTCCGCGCCTCTCCCGGTGGTTCGAGTGATCGCCGCAGACGTACCGGTCGCGGAATTCCGCGGCCGGTTCCCCACGTGCGGCGATCGCTCCGGCAGCCTGCGGGCGATCCCCCAGAAGGTCGTCCGCCGCTGCCGTGCCGACTACGTTGCCAGCCGCTGCGGGCCGCGTCGAGCGATCATTGGCCGCGACCGCCGGGAACAATGTCCGCGCAGGTAGGCGAATTGTCCACGGGACAAAGCGGGCTCAGGCCGGGTCGCCGGTGACGAGCAGATCGGCCCTCGCCCGGGTGGGTGACACGAGGTCGGCGTTGCGCTCGTCGCTGCGCAGCACCCAGTCCCGCGCCTCCGCCGGGGAACGGCCGTAGCGGACGTGCCGGGCGATGAGCCGGGACAGGCGTTCGCCGTCATCGGGCGCGAGGAACCACGATTCGTCGAGCAGTTCCCGCACCCCGTCCCACGGTGGTGAATCCAGCAGCAGGTAATTGCCCTCGGTGATCACCAGCGGTGTTTCCGGGTGGATCGCGATGGAGCCCGCGTACGATTCCTCGACTTCGCGGTGGAATTCGGGCGCGTACACCGTTTCCGCGCCTTGGTTCCGGATCCGGTGCAGCAACGCCACGTATCCGGCGGCGTCGAAGGTATCCGGAGCGCCCTTCCGGTCGTGGCGGCCCAGCCGGTGCAGTTCGGCCTCGGCGAGGTGGAAGCCGTCCATCGGCACCAGCACCGCCGCCGGGCCCAGCTCGGCGAGCACCGCGTCGGCGACGGTGCCCTTGCCCGCGCCCGGCGCGCCGGTGATGCCGAGGACGCGCCGGGTGCCGCTCGCGGCGAGCGCGCGGGCGCGGCGGACCAGTTCGTCGAGCGCGACGGTGCTCATGCGCGCGCCTCCCCGCGCAGCGAGGTCTCGATGTCCTCCAGGCTGCGGCCCTTCGTCTCGGGCAGCTTCCGGTACAGGTAGGTGAGCCCGACGATGCCGAGCACCCCGTAGATCCAGAACAACCCGGTCGCGGTGAACGCGTTGATCAGGGTGAGCACCGAGATGGAGATGACGAAGTCCAGGCCCCAGTGCGTGACGGTGCCGATGCTGGACGCCTTGCCGCGCACCGCCGTCGGGAACACCTCGCTGTTGATCAGCCAGATGGCGAGGCCGAGGCTGGCGGCGAACGCGGCCTCGTAGAGCATCAGCCCGATCGTCAGCAGCGTCCCGAGCCCCTGCACGCTCGGCAGCAGGTACAGCGCGCCGAGCCCGAACAGCACCACGATCACCACGCTGGTCCCGCCGATGAGCAGCGGCCGCCGCCCGACCCGGTCGATGAGCAGCAGCGCGATCGCGGTGAACACCATGTTGGTGGCGCCGATGCCGACCGAGGACAGGATCGCCGCCGAATCACCGAGCCCGGCCTGCTTGAGGATCGTCGGCGCGTAGTAGATGACGGCGTTGACGCCGACGAGCTGGTTGGTGGCGGCGACGGCGACGCCGAGCAGCACCGCCGGGCGCAGCCGCGGGCCGAACAGGTCGCGGTAGGTGAACCGGCGCTCCTCCCGCATCGTCTCGCTGATCTCGGCGAGCTCCGCTTCCGCCTCGTCCGGGGTGCGGGTGCGCAGCAGCGCGGCGCGGGCCTGCTCGGTGCGGCCGCGCGCCAGCAGCCAGCGGGGGCTCTCGTCGAGCATGAACAGCCCGGCGAGCATCAGCAGCGACGGCACGGCGGCCAGCCCGAGCATCCAGCGCCACCCGCCGCTCTCGGCGAACGCGTAGCCGACCAGGTAGGACGCGAAGATCCCGATCGTGATCATCAGCTGGTTCATCGACACCAGCCGGCCGCGCAGCGCGGGCGGCGCGATCTCGGCGATGTAGGTGGGCACCACCAGCGAACTGGCGCCGATGGCGAGGCCCAGCACCACCCGCGCCGCGATCAGCACGGCCACGTTCATCGCGAGCGCCGACAGCAGCGCGCCCACCGTGAACACGGCCGACACCAGCAGCAGCGTGCGCTTGCGGCCGAAACCGTCGACGACACGACCGCCTCCGACGGCACCGGCGATGGCGCCGAGCAGCAGCGAGGCGACGACGACCTCCTGCATGCCGTCGCCGAGCCCGAAAGCGGGGGCGATGTAGAGCAGCGCGGCGGAGATGACGCCGGTGTCGTAGCCGAACAGCAGTCCGCCGAGCGCGGCGATGGTGGCGGCACCGACGACGGCGCCGCGTCCGGTCCCGGGTGTGGCTGCGGTGCTCATGCTCGGTGCGTCCTCCTGGGTCGTTCTTCCGCGGCTCGGCCGACGAGACGCTAGAGGACGACCGCCGTGATGACCAGCGCCGGTGCGGAGCGGGGATGTGGCACGCGGGGTGGCGGGCTCGCCCGCGGCGGAGCCCGGGGTGTGCGGCCCGCTGCGGGGCTGGAGTGAGCGGCTCGTGGGCCGGGCCCCGTCACGGCCGTGCCGCTCAGCCCTCGGTGTCCTCGGCCGTCTCGGTGATCAGTTCGCGCACGTAGTCGGCGAGCCGCCGGTTGTCGCAGGGCGCGACCGTGCTCCACCGCCGCCCGTCCCCGCTGGTCCGCACGCTGTGCAGGTACCGGCCGTCCGGGGTGTCGTGGAAACCGACGACGCGGTCCGCGCGGCGCGGCACCGTCGACCGGCTCCGGGTGTGCTCCACGCCGAACTGGCCGCGCATGCCCATCCCGTCGGCCATCCTCGCCAGCACCGCGGCGTCGTCGGCCACCACGCCCTGCCCGCGCAGCTCGTCCTCGAACACCCGCAGGTCCTGACCTGCGCGGGCGCTGGCGTCGAGCAGCACGTCGTTCGGCACGCTCACCGGGCGTCCGCCGCCCGGGGGTCCCTCCCCGGCGACGGACACGACGGCTTCGGGCAGCGAGCTCCCCCGCACCGGCGTGAACTCCACGACGTCACCGTCGACGACCGTCACCAGGCCCGCGTTGCCGTTCGCGGAACCCGCAGCCCGGATCGACCGGTCCGGCGCCCAGATCCGCAGGTCCACCGACAGCTGCGGCCGGTCCAGCAGCACCAGCAGGTCAGCGAAGTCCTCGTCCAGCCGGTTCTCGCCGGGTTCGGCGAGCCGCCGCGCCCGCAGGTCCGCCCACGCCTGGGCGACGAGCCGGGCGCGCTCGGTGTGCGTGGCGCCGGGGCTGGGCACCGTGAGCACCGCGTGCCTGCGCCCGGTCAGCCCTTCCGCCTCGCACACCACGTCGAACTCCAACGCGGAGAGCACGATCTGCTCGCCATCGGCTCCGGGACGCACCGTCAACCCTGCTTCTTCCGGTCGTCACCCGGGTCGTCCGCGCCGAACACCGGCGGGGCCACCAGGCGGTTGTCGTCGAACGGGGTTTCCTCTTCGTAGTACTTGTTCTCGTGCTCGGCGTCGTCACCGGACTTGCCCTGGCCGCGGGTCGCCGCCGGGCCCATCGCCGAGCCCGGCGCGGGCTTGCTCGTCGCCGAGCCGCTCGCCGTGCGCCCCGCCGTGGTGTCCCCCGGTCCGCCGACACCGGACGAACCGCCGCGCAGCGAACCGGCCTTGCCCTTGTCCGCGCCCGCCGAACCACCGCGCACGCTGCCCTCGGGCGCACCGGCCTTGCCGCCGAGCATCTTGCTCGCCGCGACCGCGCCGATCCCGGCGACCGCCGCCCCACCGGCACCGATGCCGAGGACGCCACCCAGACCGATGCCCGGCTTCCCGTCCTCGTCCGGGTGCGGCCCGGAACCGGGCTCGCCCGCGCCGCGGCGCGGTTCCTCCTCGGCGCCGCTGCGACCGCCCGGAGCGCGGTCGTCGTCCGGGGAACCGCCCGGGCGCTCGCCGCTGCGACCACCGGGGCCACCGCCGACCGCGCCGCCGATCCCCAGGCCCGCGCCTCCCCCGGCACCACCCGGCGCCGACCCGGACGATCCCGGCGAGGCGAACGCGCCGATGCCGCCGCCCGCCACACCGCTCGCCGTCGCCGACTGCGCGGACACCGCCGCGGGCTGCATCTCCGGCATCGGCTGGAAGTTCTCCGCCTGCGATACCGTCGTGTCCCGGTACGAGGTCAGAGCCTGCTGCGCGACCTGCTTGCGGCCGTCGATCTTCTTGGCCTCTTCGTCGTAGTCGCTCGTGTAGCCGAAGTAGCCCAAGCCCTTCTCGATGAAGTTCTCGGACTTGTCGTTGTGCATCTCCGACTGGTTCGGCAGCGTGTTCTTCGCCGACTCGTAGCCGCGGCCCTGCGCCTCCACGCTCGTCGCCGACGTCGCCAGCGGGTCCTGCGACTGCTGCATCACCGCCGACTGCTGCTTCGTCGCCTCCTGCGCGATCGAGCCCGCGTTGCCGGTCCACTCGATCTCCAGCTTGCCGAGCTCCACCCGCAGCGTCTCGTCCAGCTCCGTCACGATCTGCGCGCACTGCTGCAGCGCCGACGCGGCCTGGTCCATCGACTCGGTGCCCCGGCCGTCCTTGATCCGGCCGATCCAACCCAGCAACTCCGGGATGTCGAAACCCTCGAAGCGCAGGTTCCTGATCGGGTTCAAATCCTCCACACCGGCCCCCTGGATTCCGCTCTCTCAGCCCTGCGCCTGCAGGTTCGACACGGCGAACTCCGCCGCTTGCTTGGCTTTGGCGCACAGGTCCTGGTTGCTGACGGTGCCGGTCAAGGTCGGGCTGTAGAAGACCTCCAGCGTCTGGCCCTCCGCCACGTCAACGTCCACCCGACACCCGAGCGCCTCCAACCCCGCGCTCCCCTGCCCCTGCTTGGCGGGAAAGCCTTCGATCACATACGCCGCCGCTGTTTCCGGGAAGGGTTCACCGGACCGGTCGTAGGCATCGTCGATGCCCTGGTTCAATGCTTCGATCTCGATCGAGACATCGGGCTCGGCACCGGGAATGCTCAGCCAGACACAACCGGGTGCTTCCCCGGGGGCTGCCGCATCCGAACGCCCCACGCCCACCTGGATCTGCTGCTCCGGAGTGAGCAGGCCGCAGACGTCCGCGCTCTGCTTGTTCACGACCGGCAGCTCCCGGGGGCGATCCGGGGCGGGTTGGGGTGCCGGAGTCGAGGTTCCAGATCCACTCTCCTGGCCCTGGCTCAGCGCGCACCCAGTCACGGACAGCGACACCAACGCCGTCAGGACCGCCCAACGGCCCAGCGAGAAAAACACGCGCACCGCCCTCACTCCACGTCGCTGAACTTGAACGACGACTCGATCTCCTCGTCGGTGAATCCGTACGCGCGCGCGGCTTCGCCGAGTTGGTTCGCCAACTCCTGCACGTTCAAGACGTACGAGTGCAACCGTTCAAAGTGCGCCTCAGGACCGACCACCAGGTTCTTGTTCCACACGGCAGATGCGGCGTTGCTGATCTCGTCGTCGGCCGCGGGCCTCACCATCAAATCCTTGCGAAGACGCGCGAGCTTGTTCTGCGCATCCTCCGCCGCTTCCCCGATCACCCGCCGCGCCGCCAGGACGTTCTCCGGGGTGACGGTGATGGTCTGGCCCGGCCCGCCCGGGGCGGGGGGCGGTGCTGGTGCGGTCATCGCGGGGAACCCCCTAGTCGCGGCTGCTGATCACCAGTGCGACGCAGACAGTAGCAGCGGCGGTTCCACCCCAGACCCGACTTCCACCAACTTCACACCGACCGCACAGCCACCACCCGAACGGGCCCCGACCATCGTCGGAGACGAGATCGTCGAGCGCCTCCGAACGCGTCTTCGGCGTTCCCGGCCCAGCCCCACGCTCTTCCGCACTACGACGCCCCTGAGCTGTTCTCAACCCTGCGCCTGCAGGTTCGACACGGCGAACTCCGCCGCTTGCTTGGCTTTGGCGCACAGGTCCTGGTTCGAAACGTCGTCGCCACCGATCGACGTGGTGCCGACTTCGAGCGTCTGGCCTTCCGCAGCATCGACGTCGACGAAACAACCGAGGTTCTCCGCGCCCGGGATCTGCCCTTGTAACGCACCGAAGCCCTGACCCAACGTGAAAATCGCGGCGACGTTCGACGAACCGTCCGACTTCTGGCTCTGCGAGTCTTCGAAGCTCAACGGCGCAACCGCGATCGTGAGTCCCACACCGGAGGTCTCCTGCCCGCTCAACCACGTGCATCCCGGAGTGTCGAACGTACCCGACTCGGCTTGAGGCACACCCCTACCGACACCGAGCGTCCCGACCTGTTCCGGTGTCAGCACTGCGCACACCGCATCTTCCTGCATTCCCGCGACGGGAAGGTCCCGGGGGCGTTCGGGGAGACCGAGGCCAGAACCAGCGCCCTGATCGGTGGCAGGAGGCGGTGCGGCGGGAGCCTCGTTGAGAGCGCACCCGGCCAACAGCGCGGGGACGACGACCAGCAGTCCCAGCTTCGAGCAAACCGAAGTCACGCCGTTCCGCGTCACGAGGCCCTCCGATCCGCTCTCTCAGCCCTGCGCCTGCAGGTTCGACACGGCGAACTCCGCCGCTTGCTTGGCTTTGGCGCACATGTCCTGGTTGCTGACGGTGCCCGCGATCGTGGGGGTGTAGAACACCTCGAGAGTGCTCTGCTCAGCGACGTCGACGTCGACTCTGCACCCCATCCCTTCCAGCCCGGCGCCGCTCTGGGCTTGCCGCGCCGGAAAACCTTGCACGGTGTACGACGCCGCAGTCTCCGCGAACGGCTCACCCGCACGCTCCGCTGCCTCGGCGAGCCCCATGGGGACGGACTGGATCTGAACTCCCGCGTCAGGATTCGCGCCAGGGAGGCTCAACCAACCGCAGCCGACTTCTTCCCCGGTCAACGGCCGCGAGCGCCCCACCCCCACGGCCGCTTGCTGATCAGCCGAAAGCAACGTGCACAACTCCGGGCTCTGCTTCCCTGACAGGGCCAAATCCCGCGGCCGCTGCGGGCCGGGCTGTGGCGCGGGCGCACTGCCTTCAGGCGAAGGCCCTGGCTCTTCCCCTCCACCTAGCGCACACCCGGTCCCGGCCAACCCGACCACCGCGAACACCACAGCCCAACGAACGACACCGAAAAGCACCTGCACATCCTCCTACAACTGAGCTTCGCTCGACTGGAACGAAGCCGAGATCTCCTCATCAGCGAAGCCGTAGGCATTCGCCGTTTCACCGAGGCGACTCGGCCAGTTGCTCGACGCCGCGGGGCTCCTGCGGCGTGAACTCGACGGCCTCCGCCGGTTCTCGATCCCCGGCGCGCCACCAGCACGTTATCCGGCGCGGCCGTGGTGGCCTGGCCGCGCTAGGAGCTGTTTAGGAATTGGTTTTGGTGAGGTCGCGGAGCCAGATGTTGATGGTGGCGATGTGCACGGTGGCTTCGTAGCGGACGGCGAGTTT